>WRGP01000086.1 GCA_009787135.1 Bacillota bacterium
GCGGGCACTCGCTGCTGATGGTCGGCCCGCCAGGTTCTGGCAAGACCATGCTGGCCCGCTGCCTGCCCTCGCTCCTGCCTGAGATGACGCGTGAGGAATCGCTGGAGACGACGCGCATTCACAGCGCCGCCGGAACGCTTCCGCCAGGCGCCGGGCTGATGACGAAGCGGCCGTTTCGCGCGCCGCACCACACGGCGTCGCTGGCGGCGCTCGTGGGCGGCGGCGCGGACGCGCACCCGGGTGAGATCACGCTGGCGCATAACGGCATCTTGTTTCTCGACGAGCTGCCGGAGTTCCCGCGCAACGTGCTGGACGGGTTGCGCCAGCCGCTGGAGGACGGCTGCGTCTCCATCGTGCGGTCCGCCGGGCGGTCGGAATACCCGGCGCGGGCGATGCTTGTCGCTTCGATGAACCCATGCCCGTGCGGATACCACGGATCCGGCGTGCGGCCTTGCAAGTGCGCCCCGCAGCAGGTGCTCAGATACCAGGGGCGCGTTTCGGGCCCGATGCTGGACCGCATTGACCTTCGCGTGGAGGTCGGCGCGGTGCCCACGGAGGAGATTGACAGGGGCGGCGGCAGGGAGACGTCGGCAGAGGTGCGGGAGAGGGTGGCCGCGGCGCGCGCCGCGCAGCACCGGCGCTTTAAGGGCAGCGGCATTCACTGCAACGCGCAGGTAAGCGTGCAGTGCCTCAATGAAATCTGCGCGCTGGAAAAGGGCGCGGCGAGGCTGCTAAACGGCGCGGTGGCGAGCTTTGGCCTGTCCATGCGCGGCCGCGACCGTGTGCGAAAGGTCGCCCGCACGGTGGCGGATCTGGACGGGAGCGAGACAGTGACCGCCAGGCATATTGCCGAGGCGCTGCAATACCGAGGCATGGGCATCGGAGCGGAAGGGAAATAAAACATCCCGCCAATATGCCGAAAGTCAATGCCCGAGGAGGTTCACCCGTATGGCGTACACCAAAGAGCAAAAGTATTGGATCTGGCTGTCGAGCGTATACGGGCTGGGCGCGAAAAAGTTTGACGCGCTGCTGGACGCCTGCGGGGAGCCGCAAAAGGTTTGGGAAAATTTCGGCGGGTGGATGGAGCCGCTGCTGGGAAAGCGGGCCTATGACGCGCTTCGCGCGGCGCGTAACATCCGGTACGCGGAAGAGCTGTTCGTGAACCTTGAGCAATGCGGCGCGGCGGCGATCACGCGGAATGATCCGGAATATCCGCCCCTCCTGCGCGCCATCCCGGATCCGCCGCCGTCATTGTTCGTGCGGGGGCGCGCGGATCTTGCCGACGCACGGACGCTGGCCGTGGTCGGCGCGCGGGGCTGCACAGCCTATGGAACGCGCATGGCCCGGCGGATCGGGCACGGGCTTTCGGAGGCCGGCGTCACGGTCGTGTCCGGCCTGGCGCGCGGCGTGGATTCCGCCGCGCACCAGGGCGCGCTGGACGCGCGGGCGCGCACCATCGCCGTGCTGGGCTGCGGCGTGGATGTGATTTACCCGCCGGAACACGCGGCGCTCGTGGAGGAAATTCTGTCAAACGGCGGAAGCGTTATTTCCGAGCTTTTGCCGGGCACGCCGCCGGTGGGGAAACATTTTCCCGTGCGCAACCGCATCATCAGCGGCCTGAGCCAGGGGGTGCTGCTGGTGGAGGCGGGGGCGAAGTCGGGCGCCATGTCCACCGTGACGTACGCGCAGGAGCAGGGGCGCGAGATCATGGCGCTGCCCGGCCAGGCGGACAGCCCGCTTTCACAGTCCACAAACGCGCTCATCCGCGACGGCGGCCGCCTGGTGACAAGCGTGGACGAAATCCTTGAGGATATGCGCTGGGAACGGAAAATACAGGCTGCGGAGGATGCGCGGAACACGGCGCCGGCGCTGCCCATGACGCAGGCGGAGCAGCGCGTGTACAACCTGCTGGCCGGCGGCCCGGCGGACACGGACGCGCTGGTGGACATGGCGGAGCTTGCGCCGCCGGAACTGAATTCTCTCTTGACAATCATGGAGTTACAGGGTTTAATAAGGAAGCTGCCCGGCCGAAAGGTCGAGCGGATTGGAACGATGATGGAGGAATAATCATTGGCTGCAAAAAAACAGAAGCCGTATAAGCTTGTTATCGTCGAGTCGCCCGCGAAGGCCCATACGATTGAAAAGTTTTTGGGCAGCGGCTACAAGGTCGAGGCGTCCAACGGCCATGTGCGCGATTTGCCAAAGTCGCAAACGGGTGTGGATGTGGAAAACAACTTTGAGCCGAAATATATCACCATCCGCGGCAGGGGCGAAGTGTTGGACAGGCTCAAGCGTGAAGCGAAGAATGCCGGGCAGGTCTTGCTGGCCACGGACCCTGACCGCGAAGGGGAGGCGATCTCCTGGCATCTGGCGCAGGTGCTCGGCATTGATACGAGCGATAAGTGCCGTGTGGAGTTCAACGAGATTACCGGCAAGGCGGTTCGCGAGGCGATAGGGCATCCAAGGCCGATTGACATGAAGCGCGTAAACGCGCAGCAGGCGCGTCGCGTGCTGGACAGGTTGGTGGGGTACAAGCTCAGCCCGCTGCTGTGGGTCAAGATCAAAAAAGGCCTCAGCGCCGGGCGCGTGCAGAGCGTCGCCACGCGGATGATCGTGGACCGCGAGGAAGAGATCGAGGCGTTTATTCCGGAGGAATATTGGGATATCTTTGCGCACATGAGGTCCGGCGAGCGAAAGTTTAAGGCCGGCTTGGTGGACGACGACCTTAAAAAGGCGGATATCAAGGGCGCGGGGCAGGCAGCGGCCGCCGTAGAAAAGATTCGGAACGCGGCGTTCACTGTCGCCCAGGTCAAGCTGGCGGAGCGCAGGAAGCATCCGCAGCCGCCGTTTACCACGCCCAACCTGCAGCAGGAGGCGTCGCGCAAGCTGGGGTTCACCACCGCCAAGACGATGCAGATCGCCCAACAGCTCTACGAAGGCGTTGATATTAAGGGCGAGGGCGCGGTGGGTATCATCTCCTACATCCGCACCGACTCCGTGCGCATTTCGGACGAGGCCATCGGCCAGGTTCGCGAGTTTATCGCGGGCCGCCACGGCGCGGAATATTTGCCGGAGGAGCCAAACGTATACAAGGGGCGAAAACACGCGCAGGACGCGCATGAGGCCATCCGGCCCACGGACGTGAGCCGCCGCCCCGAGGAGGTTAAAGGGTCGCTGACAAAGGATCAGTTTAACCTGTACAGGCTCGTGTACCTTCGCTTTGTGGCCAGCCAGATGACCCCCGCCCTCTTTGATACCGAGACGGCGATTCTGGAGGGGGAAGGCGTGAAGCTCCGCTTCTATGGCGAGCATATGAAGTTCAAGGGCTTTACCTCGGTCTATGAGGAGAGCACGGACGAGGAAACCGAGTCCAACGAGACGACGCTTCCCGGCCTTGCCGTAGGCGGCAAGGCCGAGGTTCTGGACATCACCTCGGAACAGCGCTTTACCCAGCCGCCCCCCCGCTACACCGAGGCGTCCCTCGTGCATGCGCTGGAGGAGAAGGGCATCGGCCGGCCCAGCACCTACGCGCCGACCATTTCGACGATCATCGCGCGGGGCTATGTCCTGCGCGAGAAGCGAAAGCTGTACCCCGCGCAGCTGGGCCAGCTTGTCACGCAGATGATGCGCGACAATTTCCAGGATATCGTGGATGTGCAGTTTACCGCCGGGCTGGAGGATAAGCTGGACCGCATTGAGGAGGACGAGCTGCCCTGGCGGCAGGTGATCGGGGAGTTCTACGGGCCGTTTGAAAAGACGCTGCAAAAGGCGGAGCAGACGATTGAAAAAGTCAAGGTTGCCGACGAGGTGTCGGATGAAACCTGTGAGCTGTGCGGCGCGCCCCTGCTCTACAAGATGGGCCGTTTTGGCAGATTCCTGGCTTGCTCGCGCTTCCCGGAGTGCCGCGCCACCAAGGCCATTCAGATCGAAATTGACGCGCCCTGCCCCAAGTGCGGCGCGCCGCTGCTGGAGAAGACATCCCGCCGGGGCCGGAAGTTCTTCGGGTGCAAGCGGTACCCGGAGTGCGATTTTGTGTCATGGGATCGCCCGGTGGGCGAGAAGTGCCCAAACTGTGGCAGCTTTATGACGCTTAAGGAAAACAAGAGCGGGAGATGGCACCTGTGCGGCAATGAGAGCTGCCGCCACAAGACCGAGGCGCCGGAGGATACGATAGAGGAATGACCGCTGCGATTGTCGTAGGGGCGGGGCTGGCGGGCTGCGAGGCCGCGTGGCAGCTTGCGAAAAGCGGCGTGGGCGTTACGCTCATTGAGATGAAGCCAGGCAAAAGGTCGCCCGCGCATACATCCGACGGGTTCGCCGAGCTGGTCTGCTCCAATTCGCTCAGGAGCGACCGGCTGACGAACGCCGCCGGTTTGCTCAAGGAGGAGATGCGGCGTCTGGGGTCGCTGACGCTTGAGGCCGCGGACAGGGCGCGCGTGCCCGCCGGCGGCGCGCTCGCGGTCGACCGCGAGCGGTTTTCCGGTTACATTACCGGGGCGCTGGAGCGCCATCCGTTGATCACCATTGAGCGCCGCGAGGCCACGGAACTGCCGCCAGCGCCCGCCATTGTGGCGACAGGGCCTCTCACGGCCGACGCGCTGGCGGCTGATATTTTGCGGCGCTTTCAGACGCTTCAGTTTTATGACGCCGCCGCGCCGATTGTCACGCTGGAATCCGTGGACATGCAAAAGGTGTTCCGCGCGTCGCGCTATGGGCGCGGCGACGATTATCTCAACTGCCCCATGACTGAGGGGGAGTACGGCGCCTTCTACGAGGCGCTGCTGGCCGCGGACACGGCGCCCGTCCATGGGTTTGAGGAAAAGGCCGTGTTTGAGGGCTGCATGCCCGTGGAAAGCATGGCGCGGCGCGGGCGGCTGTCGCTGGCGTACGGGCCGCTCAAGCCCGTGGGGCTTCGGGACCCGGCTACGGGCAGGCGGCCGTTCGCCGTGGCGCAGCTTCGG
>WRGP01000087.1 GCA_009787135.1 Bacillota bacterium
GAGATCCGCACAGCGGCCGTAGTAATCGGGGCGGGTGACGAGCACGGCCTTGACGTCCGGATGCCGCGCGAGCGCCTCGGCCGCGTCGTCCGCAAAAACGGCGCGGATATCGCCCCACACGCAGGCCGACAGCACGGCGTGATGCGCGTTCCTTGGGAGCAGAAGCTTGCCGCCCGGCGGCACGTAGGCCAGCAGCATGGCCATCAGGCCCGCCGTCGCGCCGCCCGTCAGCATGAGGGAATGCGCCGCGCCGCACGCCTGGGCCCCAAGGCGTTCCGCTTCCCCGATGCCGCCTGCCGGCGCGTACAGGTCGTCGGTGCTGGCCAGCTCCGTCATGTCAAAGGGGGCCAGCAGCCCCTTATGGCCTGGCATATGAAAGCGCGCGGCGCCCTGCGCGGCGGACAGCATCGCGGCCACAGGGCCCTTCGCGTCAAACCGCCTCATCGCGGGCCCTTCGGCCTGCCGGCGATCTTCTGATCCCAAAGGCCATACTGCGCGGTGTTGCGCAAGGCGGAGAGCATCAGCGTTGGCAGGTTTGGGTGTTTCTTCGACAGCTCCCGGATCAAATCCTTTGCCTCCTGCCGCGCCGTATGGCCGTCGGCAGGGCAGGGGTTTTGGATGATGGGCAGGGACAGCGCGCGCGCCATATGTATGATGTGCTTCTCCGGCAGGTATACCATGGGCCGGACGACCGTCAACCGAACCCGCGTCAAGTAGGTGACGGGGTGGAACGTATGCAGGCGTCCTTCATAAAAGAGGCTCATGAGGAAGGTTTCCAGCACATCCTCGCGATGGTGCCCCAAGGCCAGCTTGTTCGCGCCTTTTTCCACCGCCAGCTCGTTGAGCGCGCCGCGCCGCATCTTCGCGCACAGGGCGCAGGGGTTTTTCTCATGGCGTTCCTCAAAGACGATTTTGCCGATATCCGTACGCTTTATGGTAAGCGGCACGTTCAGTTCCCCGCACAGGCGCTCCACGCCTTCGGTGTCAAACGGCTCAAGGCCCATCGTGAGCATCAGCGCCCGCAGCGTAAAGTTTTTATGGGAAAAGAGCCGGTATAGGGAAAGCGCGCGCAGAAGCAGAAGGCTGTCCTTGCCGCCCGAGACGCCCACGGCTACGCTGTCACCCTCTTCAAACATATCAAAATCCTGATCAGCCCGGCGAATACAGCCAAGCACGGTTTTCAAAATATCACCTCGCACAAGAGGGATGATAGCATAGAAAAGGGGGGGATGTAAAGGAGGAGTGGGGGGTGAAAGGCCATATGGCCCGGCACCATTACGAGAATACCCCTCCGCCCGCGCCCGTCAAATACCTCGCGTACGCCAACCCAAACCGCTTCGTAAGCACCCGATACGCCGCCGACATCATCACGGGCCGCGACCCTACGTTGTGCGCGTCCGTTGCCACCGCGTCTATCAGCCCGTCCTCCAACAGCTTTCTGCAAAACCGGTTTACGGTAAACCCTCTCCCCTGGACGACTGTCGAACAATTGATCTGACAGCGGGCGCTCAATTGCCTTTTGAGCTCAAGCACCCTTTGCGGCCGGCTCACCAGGCACTGATAGCGCTCGATATGTGCCAGAAAAGGGATATATCCCCCGATGAGCAGGCTTTCCGCCGCGACCAGCATCTCCGGATAGGGGATGTCCGGCGAGAACTCCACCAGCACATAACGCGTATCCGCAAGCGTCGGGACGCGTTGGTCACGCAGGTGTCTTACGGTCGCTTCCGTAAAGAATATTTCAGCCCCCGGCTTGAGCACGACGCCTTCCCGCCCCGCGCAATCCTTAAGCCTCTCAAGCCTTTCCAGAAAAAGCCCGTATTCAAAACGCGCTCTCCCCGGCGCCACATGCGGCGTGACGACGAGCTTACGGATTCCATCCTCGCCGGCAGCGCGTACCATGGCCTGCGCCTCCTGTAAGGTCGCGGGCCCGTCGTCCATGCCATACATCAGGTGATGGTGGATGTCCGTAAAATCGTCCTTCATGCAGCCTTCTTTTGCGGCGTTCCGCCCACGCCCGGCGCGTTCTTCCGGGCCTTGGGCGCCCGCCCGCCCGCCATGGCATACGGAACATCTTTAAAGCCGCGTTCCCGTGCCCAATAATGTGTCATGCCGCGCGCTTTTGCGCCCTCAAACCGCATGCCACCGATTCCGGCGGCAAAGGATAGATTGGCGCAAAGCGTGTTTGGCGCTTCCGGGCAAGCGCAATCCAGCGATTTAGCGCGGGTGCATTCCAATCCGTTCATCGTATCACCTCTTTGGCGGTATGCCCGGGCGTTTTCTGTTGGCACAGGCGTGTCGCTGCCGTTATACACCGGCACAGCTGCCAGAGTCGTCGTCTGTGTACTTGGCAAGGCCGCCGGTTATTTTGAGCTTATCTTTCATGATGAATGATGCCGCAATGCCTCTACAGTTGCCCCATCAAGCCATGCCGCCCCGCTTTTATCCTGATACGGCTTCGGTTCTTCCGCCTCGCCCCTTGCCGGCGTTATCTCAACGCCGACCAACGCGTTGGCCGCCTACCGCGGCCCCCTGACGCCAATGGCCGGATATTGATCGGCATGCCATCTGGCAGTTCGGATCAATCGCCTCCAGGATCGCGTCACCCCATGGCTTCTGTCGATGCCGGTGCGCCTTCCCTATTTTCCGCCAGGGTATGGTACCCGGCGATCCGGGCTTGGCCGCGCGCCCTCTTTCCCTTCGCATAGGGCGGGCAGCGCTTATATATAGGAAGATACAAAGCAATCATACGGCGGGCTTTTTCCTTTTTTGCGGTGATTTGATCATCACTTTCCTGATAAGTGGTTATTTTACACCAAAGGGTATTTATAATCAAGTGCCATGCTTTTGTGGAAATAATAAACACTATGTTTTATAAATTGTTTCGCTATGGATTTTGAAAAAATTGGCATTGACAAATTTTCCAAATCGGGCTATAATAAATTTCATTCATGGAGAATGGGGAATGGTGTAACGGCAGCACCTACGACTCTGACTCGTATTGTCTAGGTTCAAATCCTAGTTCCCCAGCCAATGTGCCTCCGTGGTCTAGAGGCCTAGGACACCGCCCTCTCAAGGCGGCAACACGGGTTCGAATCCCGTCGGAGGTGCCAAAAAAGGAAGGTTCTGAGAAATCAGGGCTTTCCTTTTTTTATTGATATATCTAGATTTTCGAGCGATCATTTGCCATTTTTGCAAGCTATATGCCACGAAAACTGCTTTTGAGCACATAAAAGATTCCGCCAGCCTTCGCCGGCGGGGGTCATACACCATCAGGCTGAAATTTCACTCCGCCCCGTCCGAAGGCTTCTTATCCTTCTTCGCTTTTCTGCATAAGCAAAACGGATGCCCATCAGGGTCGAGCAGGACAGCAAACTGCTCGCCGCCGTATTGTTCGGCAGCTTCGGTCGCGCCAAGTCGGACAGCTTCTTCCACGGCGGAAACCAAATCATCAACTTCAAAATTGAAGTGCATTTGCTTCTGCTGCTTGCCAGATTCCTCCGGCCATACGGGTGGGATATAATCGAAATCGCATTGCATAAAATGAACAACCATTTTATTTTCATCCACTAACGCAGACCGGTGAAAACCTTGGTCCCATCCCGTCAACTGAGCGTAAAACTCACGCAACGTCTTTGTGTCCGGGCAATCGATGTTAAGCGAAACATTCGGAATCGCGCCATATCCCATTTTCTCATAATACAAATCAAACGCGGACTTTTCCTGAGAGCATTTGCAAAGGCAAAACGGGTGTCCGTCCGGATCCAGCATCGTGACATAATGATCTCCGTATTGCACGGCGGCTTTGGCCGCGCCGAGATTTATAGCCCTGTCCACGGCAGACGGAAGATCGTCTACCGTAAAATCCAAATGCATTTGCTTTTGCTGTTTACCCGGTTCCTCGGGCCAAATCGGGGCCACATACGGAATATCGGTTTCCGCAAACAGAATCGTCATGCCGTTGTCGGTTCTGAGCGCAGGGCCATACGGCGAGGAAGTCTTTTCCCAACCCATAAGACTGGCATAGAAGCCGCGGGCGTGATAGGCGTTCGCGCAGTCAATCATGAGGTCGCCGATGGTCAGGTTCGATATCATAACTTTAGTTCTCCTGCTTTTTGATACATAGAAAACAATCTGCGCCGGACATTCTCACTATTTCCAACGGAGTAAAGAATAGTTCGACGCGTGACCACTATAGCACACACCACCCGGAATTGTCACCGCTATTTTGCCGCCCTGTTGCTTTACTGCCCTAAAACCGCTGTATTTCGCGTTTCCATGCCAGTGGTGTTCCTCCAATACTGCCCTGTCTGTATACGAGCCGGAAAAAGCCCGTAACGGTAGCATTATCGCGTTGCTAAATGATTACATGGTATCCATCAATTGTATACAGATGTATACAGAGAATCTTGCTTGAAACAGTCATTTCAAAGTTTTCGGCAAGAAAACATCTTGACAACTTCAAAATCAGCAGGACAGATCCGGCCGGCTGCTGACGGCGGCAAGCCGCGGCGGAATCGTCGCGTATGAATATGACGAGATGGGGCGCAAGAGCGCGGTGACGTCATACGGAGAGGAGCGGGTTGACCAAGCTCATCCAGCAGGTTCCGGGCTGCTGTAGAGGATATATCCGAAGGTGCGAGCTGGACAAGCGCGAAATTCCCGTATGGGCACGCCTCGGGAGGATGGCTTCTATCAGACGGCGATAGATTTTATTCTGGGCAGAACGGACAAGCGTGACCAATGATAAGCGATGCCCAAGTATTGCCTCCGGCAGGGCCACTTTCCAATTTCCTTTGATTATGCTATACTTGCCTCAATAGCGATACCCATAAAAAGTGAGGCAACTATGCGCAAGTATCCATTTTTTCTTCTTTTCTGCGTTACGCTCCTGCTGTTCATCCCCAAACCCACCCTCGCGCTCAGCGCGGAAGCGGCGCTGGACCCGCCGGTGGACTGGGCATGGTTGGTTCGGCAGG
>WRGP01000088.1 GCA_009787135.1 Bacillota bacterium
CTGCCGCGCCTCGGGGATATATTCCCGGGGCGTGACCGGGTCGGAAAAAAACACTTCCTCCCCCAGGGCGCTTGCCATGGACAGCAGCGCAACGCATAACGTGAGCGCCAGCGCCCGTGCCAGGTTGCGTGTCATCGGCTTACAAAGCATCTTTTTTCTCCTCGCCTTCCATGTTCTATCCTGGTTATTCCGCGGGGTTTAGCGCGACCTTCGCGCGCCAGCCGCAGGCAGTATTCCATTCGTTCGCGGCAAAGGTTATGGTCTCGCCTGTCACGCCCGGCACATCCATATACTCGCCGCCCGCGTTGTTCTGCCATTGGATGAACCGCGCCGCGCCCTCGGGCACGCCTCCCACATGAGCCGTCAGCGTCACGAGCGTACCCCCGGTCGTTTCATCGCCGCTATACGCCACCGTCACCCACACGGCAGGGTCCGCGGCCCCGGCGTCCGCGCTTTGGGCCTGTTCTCCGCCCGGGCCCGCCGGCGCTCGGCCCTCGCTCAGCAACCCTCCCCTGGGCTGGTCTTCGGCGCGCGGGGCCGCATTTCCCGCCGCCGGCCCCCCGGCCTTGCCGGCCGGCTTGCCCAGCAGGACATTGACGAGGTCCATGAGTTCGACGCCCGTCAGGTCCCGGTTCAGGCCGCCGGATTCCGCCGGCCGCGGTTGCGCCGGCGCGTACCGGGCCTGCAGCTGCATGTGCTCCGTAATGGGCGTTTCAAGGTCAAAATCCTCTTTCGTGACCGCGTTCATCCAGCCTTCGAAAAGGAATCCTTCCTTCACCGGTTCTTCCGGCCTCGGCGCCGTCTCGCCCTCAAACACCCAGAAGAAGTAGAGCGAAAACAGGCTGTCGTCAACGAAGCGGACAGAGTAGCGGGGGGGGCGGGGCGTCCGGTCCGCCCCGTCCTGCGCCGCTTCGGTCATGGGCCCGGCCATACCCGGGGATGGGGGCTTGCCTTCCTCCGCCAGACCCGCCGCGCCGGCCGACAGCAGGACGCACAGCGCCAGCGCGATCCCCGCCACCCGACCCGCCATGCCGCCGCTGTTGCGTGCCATGTCATGATCCCTCCGTTTTGCGAGACGGGCTTACGCTTCCGCCGCCGCCCATCTATCTTTCATCGCACTGCCGTGCGGATTTGTCCGTATGCGTTTCCGTATGCGTTTATGATATGCGCCGCGGGGGCCTCCTGTAAATCAGCTTTTGATACAACCCTGTACGTTTCGTTAAAAGCGCTCTTTTCAATTCGTTCACCCGGCACTAAACATTTCGTTCACTGACGGCTTTTGGCGCTCAAAACCCCGGCGACGGCTTTCAGGGCGCGCCGCTTGCCTTGCCGCTGCCTTTGGGAAAGAAAGGGTTTACTTTTTTTCATAAGCATGTATAATTGGAAAAAGATGGCGGGTCAGGAAAAAACTGTAAATCCGGCGGCGGAATTCGCGGCGCAAAAGAGCGGGGGGGCAGGTTGGTGAAAGGCAAAACAAATCCGTTTCGGGGCGGTATTCATACGTTCAAGTTTCACAGCCTGTTTTCGAGATTTTTCATCAGCTATCTTTCCATTCTGCTGGTCGTCATCGCGACGATGTGTTCGGCATACTTCTATTTGCGCGGCGGCGTCATGCAAAAGGAAATCGACGCGGGCGAGGATTACCTTTCATATGTTTATATCATTGTAGACGGCGAACTGAACCGTATCAGGGAAATGATGGACGAGTTTTTTCAAAACCCGGCCATCAGCCCGATGCTTGCCAGCCCAAAGGATGATGATGTCTACGATCAAAGAAGAATTTCCGGCGCGCTTTCCGATCTGATAGGCGGTTCCAAGTTCATCGACGGCTGTTTTCTCTACAGCAAAGAATCCAGGACCGTTATCAGCAACGGCGGAACCATCTCCAAAGAAGATTTTCTGGATTTTCTTTCAAGCCACTATATCACGGGCGCCGGGGAGATCGCCGAAATGCTGAACGAATCCCGCGAACTGCGAATCATGCCCGGCCAAACGGACGGCGCGGATACGCCGCGAATCCACGCGCGGCTTCCCTACGTCACCACGACAGACAGCAAAATAGCGCTGATATCGGGCGCGGGCCCCACGGACGATATGAACCGGCTCGTGGTTTTGGTCAACGAAATGGACATACGGGATATACTGCTCAAGACCAATATTCTCAATTACGGAAGCGTTTACATCGTGGACGGCCGGGGCAACGTCGTATCCAGCTCCGCCGGCGCGGGCGGGCCGCAGTTTGATCCCGCGCTTTTCACTGTATTGCAAACCCGGGCGGATGATACGCTGCAATACGATGGAAACCTCGTGCTGTCCAAGCGGTCCGATATTTTGGGCGGGTATTATATCACGCTGCTGCCCTATGAAAGCATATTCGAAAAAATCAACATGATCCGCGATATCTTTATCATCTCCCTTCTGATCCTCTCGGGCATCTGCATTCTTTTCGCCCTGTTGTACAGCCGGGCATTTTACAACCCCGTGCTCAAACTCGTTGAAAAACTGGCGGCGCGGCAGCCGGTGGACGTGAAAGGCAAGAATGAATTCGCGCTGATCAACCATTGGGTAGAGCACATCCAGCTCAACAGCGAGCGGTCGCGGGAGGCCGAGGCGCTTGAAAGAATGATCGAAACAGGGTTTCAAGGCGACGACGCGGCGCAAATGTTCCCGTACGGCAAATTTTTAGTGGCCGTGCTGATTGGCGATTCGGCGCTTAAGGGCGCCGGCCTCATTTCGGAATACGTGCGGCGGCATCCGCTCGAGGACGCCGTGCTGAAATTTACCAAGGGCAACGAAGGGTATTGCTGCCTGATATGCAACGGGAACGATCTTGACGCGCAGCGGATTCAGGCGTATCTGATGGCCATGAAGCGCCGCATCGAGCGGGACGGCGATTGCTTCCTCGTGGTCGGGATGAGCGAATTATGCGATGGCCTCGCGCAGGTAAGCCAATCCTTCAAAAACGCGCTTGACGCGATCAGGCTGGGCGTTTGCGAGGATGAAAACTGCTTCTTTGAATATAGCAGGAGGCTGAAGCCAACCTGCAAGATATACTTTCCAACGGATTTTGATCAAAAAATTACCGACGTTCTTGTGACCGGTTCCCCTGAAAAGATCGCCGGTGTAATCGCCGGCGTATTCGAGCATAACAAAGCCGTGCCCAGGATCTACATGCGGACGGTCTATATGGAACTCATCAACGCGTACACGCGCGTCGCGGATAAATACGGCCGGGACTATCCTATCGTCGAGGTTGTTCAGTATATTGAAAATGAATACAGGCCAAGCCATGTCATGCGGTTCCTGACGGAACTGTACTGCTCTCTGCTCCCGGGCACCGGCATCCCGCAGGATACGACGGAGAGGGTGGAGGACTTCATTCTCGCGTACATCGAAAAGAATTATCATGACGAGAACGTCAATATCGAAGACATCGCCGAAAAGCTCAGGCTGTCCCGTCCCTATGTTTCCACGCTTTTCAAGCGCAGCACCGGGGTGGCTTTTTCGCAGTATTTAATGGAATTTAGAATCAACAAAGCCAAAGAACTGCTGCTGGGCACCGACTATCCGGTCAAAGTGGTCGCCTCCAGGGTGGGCTACGGCACGCATACTTCCTTCACGCGTTCTTTCAGCAAAGCGGTCGGCATTTCCCCCGAGCAGTTCAGGGTGACGAACGCGCTGCAGGGGTAAGCGTTGGGTCAAACCACGGCTATGCCGCCGCGCTATATAGAATAGTACGGCAGCACTGTTTGTACCGCTTTGTTCGTATCCCTTACCCTCTCGCGTACGCTTTGGAAACGCCGTCATAGTCTGGATTGAAAGCGTAATAATTCTTTTCATCCAGATGTTCCGTCGTTCTGCGCAGCCCTTCCCCAAACCGCTGATAGTGAACAATTTCACGTTCTCTCAGAAACCTGAGCGGATCGATAACATCCGGGTCGTCCGCGAACCGCAGAAGGTTATCATACGTGACGCGCGCCTTCTGCTCGGCCGCCATATCCTCGTTAAGGTCCGCGATGACATCCCCTTTCACGCCGACGTACGCGGCCGTAAACGGCGCGCCGGAAGCCGCCGCGAGATAGACGCCGTTGGTATGATCGACAAAGTACGCGTCGAATCCCTGATCTTTTATTTCCTCCGGGGACAGCCCTTTGGTAAGCTGATAGACCATTGCGCCGATGATCTCCATGTGCGCAAGCTCTTCCGTCCCGATATCGGTAAGGATCGCGCGGATTTCATGATAGGGCGTCGCGAACCTTTGGCTCAAATAGCGCACGGAAGCCGCCGATTCCCCGTCAGGGCCGCCGTATTGGCTGATAATCAATTTCGCCATGGCCGCATTGGGGTGTTTGATATTCACCGGGTATTGGAGTTTTTTTTCATAAATCCACATAACGAATCCCCTTTACTGCTGGTTGTCCCACGGCCATGGAGAAGTAACCCAGGCGAGCGTGCCGCCGTCGTTTGTTTGTGTCTGCGGCCAGACATTGCCGGTCGTCTCCGTATACCGGCGCTGAAGCGTTTCCAACTCTTTTCCGTATTGACGCCATTGATCACCGGCGGCATAATCCCACGGGTGAACGTCCAAATAGAGCTGAAGCTCAAGCTGCGCGAACTGCAGCGCGTCAATTTGACGCGTGATTTGATCAGACGTCATTTTCAATGCCCTCCTTTGGCCGCCAGCCATGGTTTATCCAGCTCCGGAAACAGCGTGCCGCGCTTCATCGCCTCGGCCGGGTTGTACATGGTGCCAAATTTTTGATCCCCGAACCAGGCCATAGCCAGCGGCAAATTGCACTGAGCCGTTTCACCGCGCGCCGGCCGCCGCGGTTGCGTACGCGTCCAGCCGCTTTGCCCCGCCTGATCGTATGGGTAGTTATCATTGTGCATGTCATACTATTCACCCATTAACCCAATGCTATAATCCACATTCTGCCCGTGATGGACGTGATGGTTGCAGTCGAAAGCGAGGCAATGGTT
>WRGP01000089.1 GCA_009787135.1 Bacillota bacterium
CTTTGGCATCTCTTTCGCCTCGTTCTTTTTTCTATTTACATTTTATCATGTTTTTTCAATTTTCAACGCCTTTTATGGGTTGTTAGTATTACGCTGCGATCTGCTAGGGAAGTCGCCGGTATTGTTTATAATATGATAAAAAAATCACCGGGCGAATCGATCGCTCGATGACGCGGCGGATTGTTTTTTATCAAAACACTACACTCACGATGCATGATCCACGCCTTGCCATAAGGCCAAAAGGGTTCGGGGGATTCGTCCCCTGGCGGCCCCCCTGTTCCTTCCCCCTATCCTCCAATAAACGCGCGCATACGCGCTGACCTCTCCTTACCCAGCAATGCCTTAGCCGCTCCTTCCTCCACAATCTTCCCATCTGCCATAAAGATCACACGGTCAGCCACATCGTTGGCAAAGGCCATTTCGTGCGTCACCACGATCATGGTGCGCCTCTCTTCCGCCAGGCCGCGGATGACGGCGAGCACCTCCTGGGTGAGCAGCGGGTCCAGCGCGGAGGTGGGCTCGTCAAAGCAGAGAATTTCGGGATCCAGCGCCAGCGCGCGGGCAATCGCCACGCGCTGCTGCTGCCCGCCGGAGAGCTGAAAGGGGTATTGGCGGGCCTTATCGCCGAGCCCTACCTTATGGAGCAGACGCATGGCGTTTGCTTCCGCCTCAGGCTTTGACCTTCCCAGCACATGAACCTGCGCCTCGGTGACGTTGCGCAACACGGAAAAGTGGGGGAAGAGATTAAAATTCTGAAATACCATGCCCATTTTCAGGCAGATGCGTCGAAGGGTCTCGGGCGACGCGTATCGCGCCTTGCTATCCGCACCGGTTTGCACCATGATTTCGCCGTCGATCGTGATGACGCCGCTGTCTACTGTCTCCAGGTGATTCAGGCAGCGCAGCAGCGTGGACTTGCCCGAGCCGGACTGGCCGATGACCGCCACGACCTCGCCGGCCGCTACCGCCATGGATACGTCGCGCAGCACGCGCAGCTCGCCGAAGGATTTGACGATGTGTTTTGCCTCAAGCATCCGCAAATCTTCCTTTATGCCCTATAATAATCCAGCTTCCTGGCCGCGTATGCGAACACCTGCGTGATCGCCGCGTTCATGGCCAGATAGAACAGCGCCGCGATGAACAGCGGTTCCACCGACGCCGTCCGGCTGGTCTCATTTTTGGCCGCGCGGAACAGCTCGCCCACGGCAATGACCGTGGCCAGGGCCGTATCTTTCACGAGCGTAATCACCTCGTTGCTTGTGGGCAGCAGGATGCGCTTGACCACCTGGGGCAGCACAACGCGCAGAAAAGTTTGCGGCCTCGTAAAGCCCAGTATTGCCCGCCTCGTACTGCCCCCGCTCAAGGGAAAGAATGCCGCCCCTAAAGATCTCGGCAAAGTAAGCCGCGTAATTGAGGCTGAACGCGATGATCGTGGACGGCATGCGGCCGATATTCGCGCCCAGAAGGTCCGGCAAGACAAAATATACCGCGAAGATTTGCAGCATCAGCGGCGTGCCGCGCATCACGAGGATGTATAAGCTCACAGGCCCGCTGATCCATTTTCGCCTTGACATGCGGCCAAAGGCGATGAGGAGGCCAAGGGGCAGCGCAAACAGCAGGGTAAAGAAAAAAATCCGCGCGGTGACGCCCATGCCATCCAGCAGCAAGAGGAAGAGCTTCCGCAGCGCGGCCGTGTTGTTCAGGTATTTCATAAAACCCTCCCCGGGGCGCGCGAGTGAGGCGTGAGGAATAACCCCCAAGCGCCTCTTTGCATCATCCCTCTTCCGCCAAGGCGACCTGTTCCGCGACGACGGTGATATCCTCGGTGAACCACTCGGTGGAAATCTCGGCCATGGTACCGTTGAAAGCCAACTCAACGAGCGCCGCGTTGACCGCCTCGGTTAGCGCCGCGTCCGCCTTGCGGAAGCCGACGGCGAAGAATTCAGGCGCCAGAGCCTCCTCCAGAATGCGGAATTCCACGTTCTCCTTGGACATATAGTAGCCGGCCACGATGACATCCAGCAGGGCTACGTCCACGCCGCCCTTGTTTAGGTCCATGAGAAGCACGGTGTTCATATCGTACTCCGCAACCTCGCCAAGCGAGGCCTTGAAGGCCTCGGCCGCGTTTAACGCGTCCACGGCGGAGGAGGCCGCCTGCACGCCCAGGACCTTTCCGGCAAGGTCCGCGAGCGTTTGGTACCCGCTGTCCGCCTTGACGACCAGCACCTGCTCGTTGGCCATGTACGGGATGGAGAAGCTGAAAGCTTCCTCGCGCTCGGGTGTGACGGTGAAGCCGTTCCAGATGCAGTCGATGTTCTTCGCGTTGAGCTCCAGCTCCTTAGCATCCCAGTCGATGGGCTGCAGAACCAGCTCAACGCCCAAAAGGTCGCATACCGCGTAGGCCAGCTCAAGATCAAAGCCGACATACTCCCCGTTCTCGTCCGCAAAGCCCATGGGCGGAAAGCCGGGGTCAAAACCTAGGACCAGGCAGCCTTTTTCCTGAATGTACGCAAGCGATCCGTCGCCGGCCTCGCCATGCGCGGCGAAAGGAACCAGCACCATCAGGACCAGCAGACAAGCGAGCAGTTTCTTCATGTAAAGACTTCCTCCTTTAATGATTTAGCATGATGAATTATCACTATCATATCATTTTTGGGGGAAAGCTGTCAAGGGGCGGCAAAGTTTTTTGATAAAAAACGTGACGAATTCAAAGCCTTGGGGTATAATCAACGCATCACGACACGGCGAACGCACGGCAGCGCGAGGAGGTCCCCTTGAGAAAACGGATCCTGTTGGCCGTAATGGCGGCAAGCTTGCTATTTGCCCTGCCCGGCTGCGCGGCGGAAGCGCGGCCGCTGACCATAACGGTTACTTTTTATCCGCTCTATGTCGCCGCGATCAATGTGGCGCGCGGGGTGGAGGGCGTTCAGGTGCGATGCATGGCGCAGCCGCGGGCAGGGTGCCTGCACGATTATCAGATGACGACGGCGGACCGGCGCGCCCTTGCGGGCAGCGCGGTCGTCATCCGTAACGGCGCGGGGCTTGAGGGGTTTTTGGACAAGCTGCTCCCTTCCCTCGGCGCTGTGGTCATTGACGCCAGCGAAGGCGTGGCGCTGCTGCCCGAAAGGGACGCGGAAGGCGACAATCCGCATGTCTGGGTGAGCGTCAGCGGCATGATCGCGCAGGTGAAGAATATCGCGGCCGGCCTTTCGGCGGCGGATCCTGAGCATGCCGCCCAATACGCGCAAAATTGCGCGGACTATGTGGGACGGCTTGAGGCGCTGGGCCAGGAGATGCGGCTGGCGCTCGCGCCATACGCGGGATTCGCGATTGTGACGTTTCACGAGGCGTTTGATTACTTCGCGGCGGAATTCGGCCTTCGCGTTGTCGCGGTCGTCCAGGCTGACCATGCCAGCGCGCCCTCCGCGTGGGAACTTAAGGAGGTGGCGCAGGCCATCCGGCAAGAAAACGTCCGCGCGCTCTTTGCGGAGCCCCAATACGAGGGAGCGTCCGTGGAGGTTCTCGCGCGGGAGACAGGCGTGCCGGTCTATACGCTGGATGCAGCCGTCTCGGGGCCGCTAAGCCCGCCGCCATACGGCGCGTATCTTGAGATCATGCGAAAGAATATGGATACGCTCGTGGAGGCGCTCTCATGAAGCACATCGGCGCGCTATCGGCATGCGCGGCATGCTGCACGCAGATCCGGCATGTGAGCGTCAAGCTGGAGGGGCTTCCCGTTCTGGAGGATGTGTCCCTGCACATGCACTGCGGGGAGATGACGGCGATCATCGGCCCCAACGGCGGGGGCAAGACCACGCTGTTTAAAGCCATTCTGCGGCAAGCGCCCTATCAGGGGGAGATTACCTTTCAGGATGCCGCTGGCGGACGCGTGGGCAGGCCGCGCATCGGCTATGTGCCGCAGCATCTGGCCACGGAACCGCTGGCCCCGGTGACGGTGCTCGATTTTATGGGTGCGGCGTTATCCCGCGCCCCCGCGTTTTTGCCCCCCGGCGGCCGCAAAAGAGAATGCGTGCGGGAGGCGCTGCGCAAAACGGGCGCGGAGCAGCTATTGAACCGCCGCCTGGGCGCGCTGTCCGGCGGCGAGGCGCAGCGTGTGTTGCTGGCGCTCGCGCTCTCGCCCATGCCAAACCTTCTGCTCCTGGACGAGCCGGTCTCCGGCATCGACGCCGAGGGGCTCGCTTCCTTTTATCATATGATCGACGCCCTGCGCCGCGATTTGGACATCACCATCCTGCTTATCTCGCATGACTTCGCCTTTGTGCGCCGGTATGCCGACCGTGCGGTGCTGCTCCACCACCGTGTGCTGGCGCATGGGAAACCAAGTGAGGTGTTCGCGGGCGAGGCGTTTGCCGCGCTGTTTCCCGGGTATGCGGGGAGGGAAAGCCGGGGGGCGCCGCCCCCCGGATCCCCCGAGTAAGGGAAATCTACCCCGGAAAGGAGGCATGGCTGTGGATTTCATCGCCGCGTTTGCCTGGGAATGGACACAGTATGACTTCATGCGCATGGCCCTGCTGGCGGTGCTGCTCATTGCCCCGCTGTACGGCCTTTTGGGCACGATGGTGGTGGACGGGCGTATGGCGTTTTTTTCCGATTCGCTCGGCCATTCGTCCATGACGGGCGTGGCGCTGGGCGTGCTGCTGGGGCTGCGGACGCCGGTATGGGCCATGGTAGCCTTCGGCGTGGTGTACGCGCTGCTGCTTACCTATGTCAAGGCGCGGGGCGGCGCGTCCACGGACACGACCATCGGCGTGTTTTCCGCCACCGGCATGGCGCTGGGCGTTGTGCTCCTCTCGCGCAGCGGCGGATTTGCCAAGTATTCCGGCTACCTGATCGGGGATTTGCTGGCCATTGACCAAGGCGATTTGGCCGCGGCGGCGGCGGTGCTCGCGGCGACACTTTTGTATTGGGTTTTTGTTTATAACCCTCTGCTGCTGACAAGCGTCAGCGAAACGCTGGCCGCCAGCCGCGGCG
>WRGP01000090.1 GCA_009787135.1 Bacillota bacterium
ACTTAGACCCGCCGTTTCATACGGGCAAGGATTATGTCCTGCGCCAGCGTTGCGGCGAGAAGGGCTGGCGGACGGGCAAGCCGGTGCTTACGCTGCCCGCGTACACGGACAGGTGGCCGGACGACGAAGCGTTTCTTTCGATGCTGCATGGCGCCATAGCGCTGGCGCATGATCTCCTCTCGGACGACGGCTCGATCTTCTTGCACATCGACGCCCGGACGCACGCGCGGCTGCGCTTGATAATGGACGAGATCTTCGGCGCTCACAACTTTGTCAATGAAATCATCTGGGCCTATCAGACTGGCGGACGCTCTGCCGCGCATTTCAGCCGTAAGCATGATATCATCCTTTTTTACCGCAAAACGCCGTCCGCGTATTTTAACATCGAGGCGGTGGGCATGCCGCGCGGGCACGTGAGAAAGAACCACATGCGGCGGGGTGTCGATGCGGAGGGCCGCGCCTACAGTTCCATTGTATCACTTGGAAAGGAATACCGCTACTACGATGATGATCTCGTTTGCCCAGGCGACGTCTGGGACGACGTATCTCACTTGCAGCAGAAGGATCCGCAGAGAACGGGGTATGACAACCAAAAACCGCTGAAACTGCTGGAACGCGTCGTGCTTTCCACCTCCCGGCCTGGCGATCTGGTATGCGACCTGTTTGCCGGATCGGGCACTACGGCGGTAGCCGCGATGACGCACGGGCGGCGCTTTTTGGCGGTGGATAGCGCGGCGGAAGCCATTGCCGTGACGCGCAAGCGGCTGCTCGGCAGCGCGCTGCGCGTGGAGGGCCCCTGCTCCCCTGGCTCGCCCGCGCTTGCGGCGGAGATGGAGCGAGGGTTGGGGCTTGGCAAAATCCATTTGCGGCAATACGCGCTGGAAAAGGGCTTGGACGGCGTGGAGCTATCGGGCGTGGAGGCTGTGGAGCAGATATCCGCTGGCTATCTGCGCGGCAATGCCTTTTACGCATATGCCAGCGCGGCCAGAAGTAAGGCTGCGCCCGCACTTCCCGATAGCCTTGAGATTCCCGTATTGGAAGGACAGCCGGCGCTGTTGACGGTCGATGTGCTCGGCCGCCGAATGGTGCACGCGCTTATGGAGGATGAGGATGACCAGTAAGTACAGCTACTACCAGCTTCGCATCGCGTGCCAGCAGCATATGGTGGCGTCGCTCTATACCGAGCCGGACGACCCGGACGCCTTCAGCGCCGGCTATGTGGAGGCGGTGACACAGCGCCACACGCTGCTATGGTCCGTGACCCCTTGGGGCCAGCCGGACGGATGGCTGCTTCGGCGCACGGAGGATGTGCTGCAGGTGTTCATGGGCGATGATTTTGAAATCCGCTTGCAGATGCTGCTGGAGATGGACGGCGTTTCGCATACGCCGTTGCTGTCCCCATCGCCGGGCCCGGAGGAGGACCTGCTGCGGTGCGTGCTGCAGCTTGCGCAGGCGCGGGGAGAGTTGGTCAGCGTTATGACGGCCGAGGATACTTTTACCGGCATGATTTCCTATTTGGATGATTTGCGCGCGACCATGGAGGTGCTGGACTTCTTTGGCGCGAAGGATGGGCAGCGCCAGTTTCCGCTGCGGGAGATGCAGGTGGTCACGCTCGGCACGCAGGAGGAGGTAATGTATAAGCGGTTGCATGCGGAGAGGCTGAAGCTGCTGTAGGCTCTCAATGAGTACGGAAAAAACATGAAAAGGGTATTGTAATGAAGAAATATAAACGTAAATCGATAGGATGCATAACAATAGCCGTTTTGTTCATGTCCTGTATATCCATTTCGGCTTACGCAAACGCCTCTTGGGACTATCTGGTTACAAGACCGGCTGCCATGCTTCCGGTTGTTATCGTGATGACGCTGCTGATTGAGACGTATGGCATTGCTAAGTTGAACGCCATACGGAAAAAGGGCAGAGTTTTTGCGGCTGTGGTGCTTGGCAATTTGGTTTCCTTTATGGTGCCCCAGATTCCTGCTATTTTATATGATAGGAACTTTACAAAAACGCTTCACGCCGCGGGGCCGCTTTATACGATCGCATCAACATATTATTTGATAACGATATTGTTTGAAATGCCTGTATGCTATTTTTTGTTGAGAAAGCATATCGACAGTAAAACCCGGCTAATGGTTACAATTTTGCTCGTAAACTTAGTAACCACGGCATTGGTTTTTGCTTTTGAAAGAACCTGTATGTCATTCTTTTGGGGCACTTATCTTTAATGCCCTATTTGCCCACTCTCAACGGTTCCCAGCCCTTTTGCCAGAATTGCGCGCGATGGGCGGTGCAAAATAGTATACCATCATTTTGGGCTCGCCCTCCAGCCGGTATAGCGCGTTGCCACCCCTCCTTCCGACTCACCCAAACTGACGGAAAATCTGCTCTAACCGCATATTTCTCTATTTCTGAACACCAGAAAAACCTTCATAAAATCCAGAAAACCTCTACCAGTAAGGGCAGCATCTTGTTCGGCAAAAAGGGATACACTCGTACAACGGCCGCCACCACCGCCAGCAATCACGGCCGCAGGCATGATCAAAATCACGGCCAAAATGATGGCCATAGTCACGGCCACAGCCACAGTCGCAAGCGCGATGGCAATGTTCAAAGCGGTGTGGGCGACAGTGGCATGGTTCAAAGCAGTGTGAACGCAAGCGTCTTTCTCCTCTCATTTACCGCGCATCCTACCAAACAGGGCATGCGTGGTTTTTTGGGGAAACCGCATCAGTTTGTCTATACGATCTCCCATTAAGTAGAATATGTTGGTGGTTTATGTCATGTTACAGCGTTCAACAATTTATGAAAAGGCAAATCCCCTCGCCTATTCCTCCATCTCTGTCCATGCCTCATACAGGCCGCCCAGTTCCGCCTTGAGCGCGCGGTGCGCGCGCGCGGCCTCCTTCGCGCGCTCAGGGCTGGCGTACACTTCGGGCCGCGCCATCGCGGCCTCACGCGCCGCAAGCTCCGCCTCCTTGGCCGCGATGGCTGCTTCCAGCGCCTGCAGCTTTGCCCCCTTCGCCTTTTCGGCCTCACGGGTTTGACGGTCGCGTTTTTTCTCCTTTTCCAGTGCGGTGCGGGTTTTCTGTTCTTCGGGCTCGCCTGAGAATTCCGTGTTTTTTCCGGCGAGGTAATCGTCGTAGTTGCCAAGGGTTAAGGAGATGCCGTCCGTCCCCATTTCAAGGATGTGGCTGGCGAGGCGGTTGATGAAATAGCGATCGTGCGAGACCATGAGCAGCGTGCCCGCAAAGCCCTCCAGCGCCTGCTCGAGCACCTCCCGCGAGTCCATATCCAGATGGTTGGTGGGCTCGTCCAGCAGAAGGAGGTTGTCCTGGCGGAGCATCAGCCGCGTGAGCGCCACGCGGCCGCGTTCCCCGCCGGAGAGCGTATGGATAGGCTGGAGCACATCGTCGCCGGTAAAGAGAAAGCAGCCCAGAACGCCGCGCAGCCGCGCCTGCTCCATCTGGGGGAAATCATCCCACAGTTCGTCGAGCACGGTTTTTTCCTCATGCAGGCGTTGCTGGTGCTGGTCGTAGTAGCCAATGTCTACATTGGCGCCGTAGCGAATGGCGCCGGCGTCCGGCGTTTCATCCCGGGCGATAATTTTCAGCAGCGTGGACTTGCCGATGCCGTTGGGGCCGATGAGCGCGACCCGGTCGCCAGCGCGCAGATGCAGGTTCAGCCTTTCAAACAGGGTACGGCCCTCATAGCCCTTGGCAAGGTCTTCAATCATGAGCACATCGTCGCCGGATCGCCTTCTGGCGATGAATTCGAAGCGGATTTGCTTTTCATCCTTTGGCTTTTCGACACGCTCCATTTTCGCGAGAATTTTTTCGCGGGACTCCGCCCGCTTGACGGATTTCTCGCGGTTAAACATGCGCAGGGTGGCGATGATCTGCTTCTGGCGCGCGATTTCCTTTTGCTGCGCGTCGTATTCGCGCTGGCGCGATTCAAACCTCTCCAGCCGCAGCGCTTGATAGCGGGTGTAGCTGCCCTCGTATTGCTCGATTTTGCCAAAGAGCAGTTCGGCGATGTCCGTGCAGACGGCGTCGAGCAGATAGCGGTCATGGGATACGAGCACAACGGCGCCCTTATAGCTTTGCAGGTATTGCTCCAGCCAGGCAAGGGCCGCAAGATCGAGGTGGTTGGTCGGCTCGTCAAGCAGGAGCAGGTCCGGCTTTTGCAGCAGCACCCGGGCCAGGCAGAGGCGTGTGCGTTCCCCGCCGGATAGAGACGCCGCCGGTTGGCCCCACTGCGGCTGTGTGAAGCCAAGCCCCTTGAGCACGCCCTGTATGGCGCTTTGCCAGGCGTAGCCGTCCGCGTCCTCAAACGCGTCGGTCAGGCTGGCGTATTGCTGCGCGAGGCGGTCAAACGCTTCCTGATCCCCATGCCGTTCGGTCATTTCCGCCTCCAGGCGGCGAAGCTTTGCTTCTATCTCATGCAGGAAATCAAAGACATGCTCCAGCGCCTGCCATACGGTGGCCCCCTCTGGAAGCGCGCCCTGCTGTTCAAGATAGCCGACCCGCATGCCGCGCGAGAGGGTGACGCCGCCGCTGTCAGGCGTGTCCAAACCGGCAAGGATTTTGAGCAGTGTGGATTTGCCGCTGCCGTTCGCGCCGATGAGGCCCAGGCGCCGGCCATGTTGCAGCGTAAGCGACGCGCCGGAGAGCACCTCGCGCATCGCGAAGCTTTTGATAATATTTTGAGCGGATAGTACGATCATGAGAAAAGTATAGCATAATTCAGGGTGGGAGGAAAGGAAGAAATGGGGAGGGCGTATGGAGTATCGAAAGGGGAAAGCGGCGAAACCTTTGACCAAGATCCCGTACGACTTTTTTCCCCTTCCCCTTCCCCTTTTCTATACCTTAAAAACTGAGGATATGGACATATTGCCTGCTACCTGATATAATAAAAGAAAATTTGTCGAATCCCGGGAGGTTTTCTATGCGCGTTTTCACCTGTATTCTGCTGCTTGTCACGCTGCTGGCCGCCGCGTTTTT
>WRGP01000091.1 GCA_009787135.1 Bacillota bacterium
CGGCCCGCGTGAACCGCGGCTTGCGGGGGGTATCAGTCCCGCCGGCGGTGGCCGCCAGACAAAGCAAGCAGGCGGAGGAGCTGTAAAGCCGCCTGGAGCGCGGCGGCCACGTACGTAAGCCCGGCGGCGTTTAGCACCTTGCGCGCGGGCCGAGCCTCCTCATAGGTCAGGTACCCGCCGGCCTCAAGGCTGGCGATGGCACGGCTGGACGCGTTATACTCGACCGGCAGCGTGATCAGGTAGAACAGCACAACGGCCGTAAAGACCCCAATGCCAATCCATAGCAGCGATTCCCAGCTCATGAAAAGCCCCAGAAAGAACAGCGGAACAGCGGCGTAGGAACCAACCTGCGCGACGGGCACAAACGCGGAGCGGAGCTTCAGCGGTATGTATTCGTCATGGTGCTGAAGCACATGCCCTACCTCGTGCGCGGCCACGCCGAGCGCGGCGAGGGAGGAGGAGCCATACACGCCCTCCGACAGGCGCAGGGTGTGTGTTCTCGGATCGTAATGGTCGCTGAGGGTGCCGGGGACGCGCTCCACCGCGATGTCCGTGATGCCGTTTTCCTTCAGCATGGACACAGCGACCTGGGCTGCCGTAAATCCTCTGGAGGATTGCACGTTCTGGTAGCGGCGGAACACGGATTGTACATGAAACTGCGCCCATAAGGCGAAAAGAAGGCCGGGCAGGACGAGCAGCATGGTGGAATCGTTGAAATAGCCATACGGAACCATAAACTCCCTCCTTATCAGCGTACGCTATACCTATTATACTCCGGCAGGGGCTTATTCACAATGCGTATCATATCCCCAAAGATGTTCCTCCATCCAAACGCAGGAACCGAGGTTCATACGCTTGGCCTACCGAAAGACAAAATCGCGCTGCAGAATGAAACTTACCAAAAAGAGCAAGGTGTCAACAGGTATTTTCACCCAGCTGGCGCTCAGGCCAAGCGCCGTGTGCAGCAACTCCACAAGCCCCGCGCCCGCCGCCAGCTGCGTCACGGCGAGCAAATAGTAGCGCAGGACGGAGAGCTTGCCAGCCGAGCCGCCAAAGACTGCCCGGCGGTTGAGCTGGTAGTTGAACAGGCTGGACAAGACGCGCGCGGCGGCATAGCATAGCCAGGGCGCGAGCCCCAGCGCCTTGAGGCAAAAGAGGTAGAGCGCGTAGTCCACGCAAAAAGATAAGATGGAAGAAAGGAGAAAGCGAAAGATGACGGAGTAGATGCGCGCGGCGTCGCGCAGGGGATTGAAATGGGAGCCTTTGTTCCCGTCAATATAGATCGTCTCAATTTCCACCTCCCGAAGCGAAAGGCGCAGGGAACGGAGCCTGAGCAGCATGGTCATTTCATACTCGTAGCGCTCGCCGGGGAGGCGAAGCATGGCGGGAAGCGCGCCGCCCGGGATGCCGCGAAGGCCTGTCTGTGTGTCGTGACAGCGTATGCCGGTCGCAAAGCGGTAAACGTGGCGGGTGATGGCGTTGCCCGCGCGGCTTTTGAGCGGCACATTGCCCGCAAACTTGCGCATGCCCATGACGAGCGCGTGCGGCTCCTTTCGCATGACCTCCGCGATGCGAAGGATGTCCGCGCAGGTATGCTGGCCGTCCGCGTCCGCGGTGATGACGCCGAAAAGGTCCGGGAATGCGTTTAGCGCGGCGTTGATGCCCGTCTTGATCGCGCGGCCCTTCCCTAGGTTCACCGCATGGCGTTCCACATGGCAGCCAAGGTCCATGACTTCCTCAAAAAGAGGGCGGAACGCGTTGCCGCTTCCATCGTCGACGACGAGCACGGGCAATTCCTCGCCGCGAAGCGCGCGGCAGAGCGCGACCATACGGGCATCAGGCTTGTAGGCAGGGATCAGCACGAGGAGGTTTACTTCTTTTGCTTGCATGGCTTGGCACTTTGAATCCTTTCGTTTGCGGTCTTTGAGATGGTTTGATTATACGGGGCCGGGGAGGTGCTGTCAATCGGACCGGCCGCATGAAAGTATACGAGTTTGTATTCAACCTCAAGATATGGTAGAATAGAGGCATGGAGAGCGATAGAATGCGTAGCCGCACACTGCCCCAGTGATTTTACGGATACGCAACAGGCGTAAACGGCATATGGTTGCGGTTGTGGGCACAATGGGCGATCTAATGCAGGTTCTAAGGAGGGTAAACCGCCGTGCCAAGACCAGTTATGAGTGGCATCAGCTTCTTTTGCGCTGGACGGCGGCAAATTTGGACGGCGAGGCAAAGCCATTCCTGCCGGAACCCTGCAATTGGAAAACCTACGGTGACATGAACGTATACTTTTGGAACAAACACCAGTCTGTTACGGTATCTCCGCCACCGCCAGCCATTACGAATGGGCGATGAAGAAAATCAAACTGCACAAAAAGATGGCGGGAGTATGAACGCTATTGGCGGCTTTTTTGCGGGGAACGCCGTATATCCGAGAAGAAAACAAACATGAATACGCAGATGAGGGGGGTTCGCGCGATGATAACCCGAAAAGATATCGACGGCGGAAACGGGTTCGATTGGGGGCAAACGTCTGAGGCGTACGCGCGGTACAGGGATATTTACCCAGACATTTTCTATGAAAAAATAATTCGGATGGGTTTATGCCTTAGTGGGCAGAGGGTGCTTGATATCGGCACGGGGACGGGCGTTCTGCCGAGAAATTTGTATAAATACGGCGCGGAGTTTATCGGCGCGGATATATCCGAAAATCAAATTGAACAGGCGCGCCGCCTTTGCGCGCAAGCGGGTATGAATATTTCATATGTTGTCGCGCCCGCTGAAAATGTCAATTTCCCAGACGGTTATTTTGACGTTGTGACCGCTTGCCAATGTTACGTTTATTTTGACAAAGACGTTATATTTTCAAAAATTCATAGGGTTTTAAAGGATCCGGGACATTTTTGCATATTATTTATGACGTGGCTTCCCGGTGAAAACGAGATCGCCTTTACCAGTGAAAAACTTATTTTGAAATACAACCCCGCTTGGTCGGCAAACGGAATGAAGCGGTTTACTTATGATTTTCCCGAACAGGCGCGAGGCTTGTTTGAAGCGGAGGATTCGCTGTGCTATGACGTATCTTTGCCGTTTACCCGCGAAAGTTGGCACGGGCGCATGAAAGCCTGCCGGGGAATAGGCGCGTCCTCGCTTTCGGCTGACGAAACGGCGGCGTGGGAACATGACCATATTGAGTATTTGGAAAGCGTGCCTGAAATTTTTGATATTCCGCATTTCGTTACGGTATTGAACTTGCGTAAAATAGGGAAAGGGGAGGATCCGTCAAACCCTGCCCCGGGGCAATGATACGCGTCCGGCCAGTGTCTCGCCGCAAGGCAACAGGGATTCAAAAGCGCCGGCGGCCGTATTGGACAACGTCTGAGGGAAGAATTTCAAAGATTCAAACGGTCGCAGGCCATTTTCTTTGGCGGTTTCAATGATGGAATAAATCACGGAACTGGCGCGTGCGCCCTTTTGCGAATTTTTAGAGGCGGCCAGAAGCCATATATAGAACCACTGGGAGCACCTTTAAGAGCATTAGGATCCGCAGGGTTGGCTAGTAGTTCCTGTCGGTACATTTGTCCCTTATAGCGAGCCTATGAACTCCAAGATACACAATTAATTTACAAAATGCGTTTTATGGACTTCCTGCATATAGGCTGCATATTCCGGAAATTCTTCTATCGGCAAAAAATCCTCTTCCGTGAGCTTCATAAAGTAACCTAAGGTTTCCCCATTTTCCTGCCGCATATTGGCACAGAAATAAGTTCCCCATTCGGGGTGGGATGTCACAAAGGGAAAATCAATTGCGATTGTGGGGATAAACCCTTCCACCTCTAAATCATCATTGAGAAGCAAAAGTAGATTGTACCAATTTTCGTTATACTTACATGGAAATCGGCCATTCACGACAAACTTGTTTCCTAATGGCTCTATTGCGTTGAACCGCAGCATTCTGACCCATGTATCCCGTGCCAAAATACTGAATTCTCTGTATCTTTGCTCTTTGATTACATTCCCTTCCGTATCATATCGCACGATAATTCCACCATAAAGATTCGCACCCAAAGCCAGAATATCTTCATTATTTGTGACAGCCATATCTTTAAAACGATAGTTGGAATTTATTTTATGTACATCTCTCCAAAGCAATTCTCCTTCCTCGCTTAACTTCATTATTCCACCTCCCGACAAGCCTTTCTCGTTAGAGGAGGCGGCCCCTACGGCATAGAATGCATCTGCCGCATAGACTGCATAGTTCGTCCGCATAGTACCGCCTGGTCTTTTAGAGGTCTCTTCCCAGAGAATATTGAACGCTTCATCAATAACTGCTATATAGTCATACTGAAGATTCCATCCATTAACGATGAATCCACCCACAAAATCATAGCAAACCATAGCATCCGCCATAACTTGATCTATATCGACAAACAGTTCATTTGCCTCTTGCATATCGCCCGTCGGGCTCACAAGGTAATATGTTCTGCTATTCTCCGCATCGTCAGTTTGCCGTAGTATCATACGCCCCTCCCGCGTCAACCCCATAATTCTTTCCGTGCCGTCAGGGATACCATCCCCTACATCCAGCCGCCATTGCCTTTCTCCATCCACATTGTAAACGCCGACAAACGGTTCCAGCGGCGCGTTGCCCCAAAATTGCAGTCTGCCGTCTGTCCGCATAAACCCTTCTCTGGCAATGACCTGTCCATCTTCAAGAAAAACCAGGTTATCCGGATATTCATAGCTCGCCCGTGCGGTTGTGGCCAAACAACAGATCGCCACGAAAAACAGCATATATTTTTTCGTAAAACACCCTCCTCACTATCTTCCGCAAATAGAACGTCCAGGCATTCCAAATTCTTCCATACAGCATATCGAAAGAAGGGGGGAATTTGTGGTCCCTTCTGAATCGTTGCTGTTTAACGTGAGTTCGACGATTAAGAACAGGGAAGAGCGGGGAAGGAGTGAAGGTCATGGAGATGCAAGGAAGGTTTTTTAGGGAGGAAG
>WRGP01000092.1 GCA_009787135.1 Bacillota bacterium
GGCGCGCGTTCGAAAACGGGCGCATCGACCTGTCGCAGGCCGAAGGGGCCATGCTGCTCATCGGCGCGCAGGGGGAGGCCGCGGCGCGCGCCGCGCTGCGCCAGATGGACGGCGCGGTGTCCCTGCGGGTGCGCAAGGCACAGGACAGGCTCACCGCCATGCTGGCTGAAATCGCGGCCTGTACCGACTTCCCCGACGAAATCGAAGAAGCGCCCACCGCGCGAAACCTCCTCCGCGAGGCGGTTTCCCTGGCCGCGGATTTGCGCGCCGCCTGCGACGCCCGGCAGGGCCGCGTGCTGGCCCATGGGCTGGACGTTGTCATCGCGGGCAAGCCAAACGTGGGCAAAAGCTCGCTGCTCAACGCTCTGCTGGGCGAAACCCGCGCCATTGTCACCAGCCAGCCCGGCACCACGCGCGACACGGTGCACGGCTCGCTGTCGCTCTCCGGCGTGACTGTGAACCTCACGGATACCGCCGGTCTGCGCGCGGCGGAGGGCGAGGCGGAGGCCATGGGTGTGGATCGTGCCAGGCGTCTCATGGCGGCGGCGGATCTGCTGCTCATCGTTCTGGACGCGTCCGCGCCTGTGTCAACGGAGGATCATCAGCTGCTCCGCGATACGAAAAGCGCGCCTCGGCTGGTGCTTCTCAACAAAGCCGACCTCCCATTCCGCGGCACGGGTTCTTTGGATTCGTGCCATAAAGAGAGTAACAAGATCCCAGCCAATCCATCGGCTCTCCCGCATGATCTGGCTATTTCCGCGCGGACGGGCGAAGGCATCGACGCCCTGCGGGCGCGGCTCGGCGCGGCCGCTTTGGGCACGCGGACGGGCAGCGCGCTCTTCACCCAAGCGCGGCACGCGGACGCCGCCGGGCGTGCGGCCGCCCATCTGGAGGAGATGGCCCGCGCGCTCGCGGACGGTATGCCCGTGGATTTCGCGGCCGTGGACGCGCGCGAAGCGCTGAGCGCGCTGGGTGAAATCACCGGTGAAAATGTTGAGGAAAGCGTTGTGGACGCGGTGTTTCGTGATTTTTGCGTGGGGAAGTGATAGATGCCTACATAGTTTGCCTCCAAGCGCTTATATGCTTTTGTATTGCCATAAAACTTTGCTCGCTCATGTCATGCTCCATTTTGCAGGCGTCCCGCACGGCTATTTCCCTGTCTACCCCTAAAAAAATCAACCAATCGGAAATCAATAGGTGGCGCTCATACATTCTTTGCGCTATTTCCCGCCCGCTTTCCGTCAGCGTAATGTAACCGTCCGTATCCATAATGATATGCCCATTGGTACGCAGTTTTTTCATCGCGACGCTTACGCTGGGTTTCGAGTACACAAGCTCGTTTACAATATCAATCGAACGTACCGGCTTGCCGCAGTGGCCCAGCATCAGGATCGTCTCCAGGTAATTTTCCTCCGACGCGTTTGTTTTCAACGCACCTCCCCTCCTCCACAGTTATTTTTAACTAACTCACCATACCATAGACAAGAAAAAAACTCAATAGAAAGCAAATTTTTAGATTGACAAAAAAATAGGCACGTGCTATGATGTCCGTGGTTAGACACGGCTAACCATATATTTTCAGACACAGGTTAGTTGCTACTAACCTTAAGCGAGGTGGATCCATTGACACTGCGGGAACTGCGCGTAGGCCAAAGCGGCCGCGTCCTGACTGTCGGCGGTGAAAAGGCACTGCGGCGCCGGCTCCTTGAGATGGGCATCACGCCGCATACCATGATCACCGTGAAAAAAGCCGCGCCCATGGGCGACCCGATCGAATTGCTCTTGCGCGGATATGTTTTAACCCTGCGCCTGGCGGACGCGCAAAAAATCACGGTGGAGGAGATAGCGCCATGATCTTCGCACTGGCAGGCAACCAAAATTGCGGGAAAACCACGCTGTTTAACCAATTGACAGGCTCCAATCAGCATGTGGGCAATTTCCCCGGCGTAACGGTCGAGCAAAAAATCGGCCGCATCCTGGGGCGTCAGAAGGTATCCATCGTTGATTTGCCCGGCATTTATTCCCTATCCCCCTACACAAAGGAAGAGATGGTCACCCGCGATTTTTTGTTGAAGGATAAGCCGGACGGAATTATCAACATCATAGACGCCACCAACATAGAGCGCAACCTGTACCTGACGCTGCAGCTCATTGAGCTTCAAATCCCCATGGTGCTGGCGCTGAATATGATGGACGAGGTGCGGGCCAACCACGAAAGCATAGACATCTCGCGTTTGCAGGAAGAGCTCGGCATTCCCGTCGTGCCCATCTCCGCGGCAAAAAAGCAGGGCCTGTCCGAACTGGTGGAGCAGGCCATCCACACGGCGCAAACCTTTACAAAGCCCCAGCGCATAGACTTTTGCTCCGGCACGGTACATCGCGCCATCCACGCGATCGCGCACCTGATTGAGGATCACGCGCAAAGGCTCGGCGTCCCTATGCGCTTTGCGGCGACAAAATTGGTAGAAGGCGACGAGCCCATCCTCCAAAGCCTCGCGCTTACGGAAAACGAAATCGATATGATCGAGCACGCCGTAGCCGAAATGGAAACGGAACTGGATACGGACAGGGAAGCGGCCTTAGCGGACATGCGCTATCAGTTTATCGAGGACATTTGCGGCAAATGCATCGCAAAACATGGAGAAAGCCGAGAATACCGGCGCAGCGTGGCCCTGGATTCCATCCTTACGCATAAGGTCTTGGCGATACCTTCTTTTCTGTGCATTATGCTCGCTGTTTTTGGGCTCACCTTTGGCGTCGTCGGCAGCCGGCTAAGCGACCTGCTGGTGCGGGGGCTGGAAAAATTAACCCAAATGGTTGACGCCGCGCTGACCGCGTATGGCCTCAACCCCGTGATCCATTCGCTGCTCATCGACGGCATCTTCTCCGGCGTGGGCGCTGTGCTCAGCTTTGTGCCCATCATCGTCACCCTGTTCTTCTTCCTGTCCATTTTGGAGGACAGCGGCTATATGGCAAGGGTGGCGTATGTAATGGACAAACCCCTGCGCAAAATCGGCCTGTCCGGCCGCAGCTTTGTGCCGATGCTGATGGGATTTGGCTGCACCGTTCCGGCAGTCATGGCCACGCGCACGCTGGCCAGCGAGCGGGATCGAAAAATGACCATCTTCCTCACGCCCTTCATGAGTTGCAGCGCCAAACTCCCCATCTACGCCCTGTTTACCGCCGCGTTTTTCTCCAAAGCGCTTGTGGTGGGGGGCCGATATATGATAGGCCTTCCGGCGCTTGTGATGATGGGCCTGTACGTCATGGGCCTATTGTTTGGCATCCTTTCGGGCTTGCTCATGAAAAATACCGCCTTCAGAGGCGCACCCGTTCCCTTTGTGATGGAACTGCCCAACTATCGTTTCCCTTCGGCCAAAACCGTGCTGCTGCTCCTGTGGGATAAAGCCAAGGATTTCCTGCAAAGGGCGTTCACGGTGATCTTTCTGGCGACAATTGTCATCTGGTTCCTGCAAACCTTTGACGCGCGCATCAACCCCGTGGCCGACAGCGCGGACAGCATGCTGGCGGCAATTGGCCGTTTTATCACCGTGATCTTTGCGCCCCTTGGTTTTTCGGATTGGCGCATCGCTACCTCGCTTGTGGCAGGCTTCACCGCGAAGGAAGCGGTCATCAGCACCTTGGCTGTCCTGACCGGCTCTGGCGCGGCAGAGCTTGGCGATGTTTTGCATACGCTGTTCTCGCCGCTGTCCGCGTTTAGCTTCTTGACGTTTACCCTGCTCTACACGCCTTGCGTGGCCGCGATTTCCGCCGTAAGGCGTGAACTGGGCAGCACCTCCGGCACGATCTTTATGGTACTATACCAGACAGGCTTTGCGTGGCTTTCCGCCTTATCTGTTTACCAAATCGGCCGGCTTTTAGGGGGGACGGTATGAACCTTGCTGACTGTCTCATGCTTGGCGGGCTGATTGGCGCTGTTCTATGGGCCATCACACGGTTAGCCCATGGAAAAAAACACAGAAAAAACGGCTGCGCGTATTGTCCGTATGGGTCAAATTGTGAAAACTGCGAGCCAAAAGGCAAGGACGGCCGTGCCTGATATCGTTCTCCCGCCGCGTGAAAAATATCAGGGACATGTCATTCCCTTTGGCTGCGACCCGAAGTTGTAGGCTGTTTTGCGGCCTCCATCCCGAGCAGCCGCTCCTTCATTTCCACCCCGCCCGCATACCCAGTCAGCGCGCCCCCCGCGCCAATCACACGGTGGCATGGGATAAAAATCGAAATCGGGTTTCGCCCATTGGCGCGGCCCACAGCGCGGCATGCCTTGGGGTTTCCAATCCGCATCGCGACCTGCCCATAGGTGCGCGTCTCACCGTACGGAATGGTCAATAGCGTGTCCCACACGGCGCGTTCAAAGCGGGTGCCTATCGGCTGAAGCGGCAGGTCAAACGCGCGGCGCCTTCCCTCAAAATATTCAAAGAGCTGCTCCGCCGCGCGCCGGATCAGCGGCGTCTCCTCCGTTTCATACGCTTCAGGCCGCACGGTATGGCCGAAAAACACGTTCGCAATCGCCCCATCCGCCTCCGCGATGCCAATCCGCCCCGTCGGCATATCATAAAAAGAAGCCTTTTTCATTTGCATGTCTCCTCCCGCGCATTGCGTCATATCCTCTTGTAGGAGGTGGCCTATGCTGACAGCGCTACTGCTCATGCTCAGGGATGTTCTGTTTTTTCTTGGATACATTTCCAGCCGCTCCTCGTTTCCAAGGCCCCTGTCCGCGGAGAAGGAACACGAGTACGTGGACCGCATGCAGCATGGGGACGACGCGGCGCGGCGCCTGCTCATTGAGCATAACCTGCGCCTGGTCGCCCACATTGCCCGCAAATATACCGTGCCCGGCCACGACGCGGACGACCTGATCTCCATTGGCACCATCGGGCTGATCAAGGCGGTGGGCACCTTCAAGCCCGGCAGCGGCGCCACACTGTCCACCTATGCCAGCCGCTGCATTGAAAACGAGATTCTCATGTGCCTTCGCGCCTCTCAAAAACGCAGAA
>WRGP01000093.1 GCA_009787135.1 Bacillota bacterium
GGTTACGCCGGCCATGGGCGCGAGCAGGGCGCCCCGAGGCACAGGCAAGCTGCCGATCCGCACGGCTATGGCAGGCGTTCCAGCTGTTTGATGGACGCGATTTTCCATCGCCCGCCCTCGCGCACCAGGGTGGCGCGGTAGCGTGCGCTCGTCCACGCCGGGGGATAGATTTGATTGCTCGCCTCCGCTTCAGCCCGAAGGCCGGGTTTGACCCGGCCGTCAATTTTAGGCACGCTTTCCACAAAATCCGCGCGCGCCACATCATCCCACGGCCAGCACCACATCCATTCCAGGGAGATGCGGTGGTCAATGCCGGTAATCGTATAGTCCGCATAGGGCGAAGCAGCGGACATGCCAATGTTCAGCGCCGTGTCGATCTTTACAAAGTCGCTCTGGAAATACTTTGTCAGCTCCTGCGAATCCTTGTTCATCATGATCACCTGAGCGCGCAGGGCCATGCCGTCCTTGAGCAGGATGGTGATGTTGGCGGTATTCATCGCCATGTACAGGGTGATGATCAGGCCGCCAAAGATGATGATCACGGCGAGCAGGCGCTGGGCAATATACCACAGAAAGCGGCGCAAATAACTCACGGGCAAACTCCTTTTTCTATAGCGGCTACTATAACAACGGGATACGGCTCAATATTCTTGCTTGTTTCCCTTCTATGCATTATACTACAAAACAGGATAGGATGTCAGGGGCCGCTGTCCCCTGAACAGGGGAATTTCATTTAAAAACGCATTGTTTCCTTTAGTCATTCCGTGAGCAATACGAAAACCCGGATGAGCGCCCCCTCGCGTTCCTTTGTTTCCGTTCCGCTCAAATCCACTCACGCATCGCGCTCTCGATCGCCTCCTGCCCCTGCGCGCCCACAATGCGCGCGGCCTCCTGGCCGTCTTTGAAGATGACGAGCGTCGGAATGCTCATCACGCCATAGCGCTCGGCCAGCGTCTGGTTATCGTCCACGTTCACTTTCAAAAACGCGGCCTCGTCGTCCAGCTTTTCCGCCACCGCCTCCACATGCGGCGCGACCATCCGGCATGGCCCGCACCAAGGCGCCCAAAAATCCACCAAGGCTACCTTGGCACCCTTAAGAGCCAAATCAAAGTCCTTTTCATTCACTTCCCGTACCATCATGATAATCCTCCTTTTCGTATATTGTATCGTAAGCGTTATGCATCCCGTTTATGCACCGCTTTGATTTTAGGCTGCCACGCTTGCCGCTTGCGCAAAACCCTGTCCACAGCGTATACGATGAGCAGACCCAGCGCCAGGCACAAGAGCCCGCATAGCGCGGCGAACACATCGCCATTCATTTTCAAGTTTATTGCCACGTGCAGCCGCGTACCCGCAAGCAGCCCAGCCAGCAGCAGGACCAGCGGGAGGAGATAGAATATCGCAGACGCGCTCACAATGCTCTTGTCCGGCATATGCACGTCAATGGTATCTCCAACCTCCGCCTCCCCGCGAATGTCCACACGGCTGCACCGCTTATGTATACAGCCGCTGCAGTGCGCGCATGCGTCAGGCCGCTCGAACACAACGGACAGCACATCGCCCGTCTTCTCCACAACCTCTCCCGTGCGTACCATGGTCATAATCCCCTATTCCGCCAGCGCTTTGATCCGCAGCGTCTCCAGCTGATCGCCGGATACGCCGGAGGGCGTGCCCATCATGAGGCAGGAGGCGTTTTGAACCTTTGGGAAGGCGATAACATCGCGCAGGTTATCCCGGCCGGCCAGGATCATGACCAGCCTGTCGATGCCAAAGGCAAATCCGCCGTGCGGCGGCGTGCCGTACCTGAAGGCCTCCAGCAGGAACCCAAAGCGCTTCCACGCCTCCTCCGTGGTAAAGCCGAGAAGCCTGAACATGCGCTCCTGCAGATCGCTGTCGTGGATACGGATGGAGCCTGAGCCCATCTCAATGCCGTTGAGCACCAGATCATACGCCTTGGCGCGCACGCGACCCGGGTCCGTTTCCATATAAGGGGCATCCTCGTCCATGGGGCTGGTGAAGGGATGATGCATCGCCGCAAAGCGCCCCTCCGCCTCGTCCCATTCGAGCAGCGGAAACTCCGTCACCCACAACAGGTTGTATTGGTTCTCGCCCAACAGGCCAAATTTTTTCCCGAGGAACAGCCGGACCTGGCCTATCGCCGTGCAGGCTATGGCCGGCGTATCGGCCACGAAGAACAGCGCGTCGCCCGGCTCTATGGCCATGACGCGCAGCAGCGCGGCGAGCTTCTCCTGGGGAAAGAACTTGGCGAATGAGCTCTTCACCTGCCCCTCCGCGTCCAGCGTTAACCAGGCTAACCCCTTGGCGTGGTAGGTCCTGGCCAGCTCGCCAAGGCCGTCGATCTCCTTGCGCGAAAGCGCTTTGGCCGCGCCCTTCGCGTTTATGCCGCGCACGGACGGCGCGCTTTCGAACACGCTAAACCCGCAGCCTTTGACCGTTTCGGTCACGTCCGTAAGCTTCATGCCAAAGCGCGTGTCCGGCTTGTCGCTTCCGTAGTCGTCCATGGCCTGCCGCCACGTCATACGCGGCAGCGGAAGGCGCACGTCAATGCCCATGACCTCTTCAAACACGCGGCGGAACGCGCCTTCCACGACCGCTTGCACATCCTTTGGACTAACGAAAGACATTTCAAGGTCGAGCTGCGTGAACTCAGGCTGCCTGTCCGCGCGGTTATCCTCGTCGCGGAAGCAGCGCGCCAACTGGTAGTAGCGGTCAAGCCCGGCCAGCATAAGCAATTGCTTATATATCTGCGGCGACTGCGGCAGGGCGTAAAACGCGCCGGGGTGCAGGCGGCTGGGCACAAGAAAATCCCGCGCGCCCTCGGGCGTGGACTTGGTCAGGATCGGCGTTTCCACCTCGGTGAAGCCGCATGCGTCCATATGGCGGCGGATCGCGCCGGTTATCTGGTGGCGCATGCGGAGCGTCCGCTGCATGGAGGGGCGGCGGAGGTCCAAGTAACGGTATTTCAGGCGTACCGTTTCATTTTCTTCGGCATTGTCGTCAATATAGATGGGCGGCGTGGCCGCCGCGTTGAGCAGCCGCGCGGCTTTCACGATCACCTCCACCTTGCCGGTCTCCATCGTTTGATTGATATCCTTCTCCGCGCGCGGGGACACAATCCCTTGAATCGCCACGACGTACTCGCCGCGCAGGCTCTCGCCTATGGCAAAGGTTTCCGCGCCGCACGTTTCGGTGTTGAACACCGCCTGCACGATGCCCGAGCGGTCGCGCAGCCAGATAAAGAGAACGCCGCCCAGGTTTCGCGCGCGCTGTACCCAGCCGTTTAGGGTAACCGTTTCCCCCGAAAGCTGTTCTTTGACGTCCCCGCACAGGTGGGTACGCTGCCAATTTTCAAGCATGATGTCCTATTCCCTCCTTAAATGACGCCATTTTGCGATCGACGTTCGGTGTGTCAAACCGGCTGCAAAATGGCATGAATTGCCGCGACGGCCTCAGCGAGCGGCACTTCTTTTTCTTCTTTGGACCGCATATCGCGTATCCGCACGGCCCCGCGCGCGAGCTCGTCCCCGCCGACAAGGGCCACAAGCCCCGCGCCGAGCTTATCCGCGCTCTTGAACTGCGCCTTCAGGCTCCTCGCCGCGTGATCCATCTCCGCCTTTATTCCCGCGGCGCGGAGCGCATGCGTCAGCCGCAGCGCCGGCATCCGGCTATCCGGCCCGAGCGCGGCGACGTACGCGTCGTACAGGCGGGGCTCGGGCAGAATCACCTCCCGCTGATTGAGCAGCATCAGCACGCGCTCAATGCCAAGGCCAAACCCCATGCCGGGCATGGAGGGGCCGCCCAAAGCTTCTACCAAGCGGTCGTAACGGCCGCCGCCGCATACGGCCAGCGGCGCGCCCGTGTCGCTTTGCATCTCGATTTCAAACACGGTGCGGGTGTAATAATCAAGCCCGCGCACGATGCGCGGATTCACCTGGTAGGGAATGCCAAGCGCTGTTAAGGCTTCCATCAGCCCGTCAAAATGCTTTTGGCAGCCCTCGCACAGGAAGTTGAGCATCTCCGGCGCGTCCCCAAGCTGTGCCTGGCAGTTTTCGCTCTTGCAGTCTAAAATGCGCAGAGGATTGTGCGCAAAGCGCTGATTGCATGTGGCGCACAGAAGAGAAAGGCGATCGCCCAAGTACACCCGCATGGCCTTGTGGTATAGAGGGCGGCAATGGGAACACCCGATGGAGTTAATGTTTACAGTCAACCCCGCAAGCCCAACCTCCTCCAGCACGCGGATCAGCAAGGCGATGATTTCCGCGTCGCACGTTGGTTCCGCCGCGCCAAACACCTCGCAGCCGAACTGGTGATGCTCGCGGTACCGCCCGCTCTGCGGCGCTTCGTAGCGGAAGATTGGCGCGCCGAGGTAGTACATCTTCACCGGCAAAATCCCCGCATACAGGCTGTGCTCCACCAGCGCCCGAACCGCGCCTGCCGTGCCCTCAGGCTTCAGCGTCAGGGAACGGCCGCCCTTATCTTCAAAGGTGTACATCTCCTTTTGCACGATATCCGTCGTGTCCCCCACGCCGCGTAAAAACAGCTCCGTATGCTCAAACACCGGCGTGCGGATCTCCAAGTACCCAGCCCGCGCCGCGACCTCCCGGCAGATCGCCTCTACCCGCTGCCAGCGGTAGCTCTCCCGCGGCAGCACATCTTTGGTCCCCCGGGGCGCTTGCGTCAGCATAGCCGTCAGCCTCCTTTACAAAAAACGCCTTCCATCCACTATGGGACGGAAGGCCGTGGTGCCACCCAACTTCGAACCAGAAGGTTCCTCACACGCCTAACGCCGCGCCGCGCCGCCCTTTCAGGCGGAGGCTCCGGGGTCGTCACTCCCTTCCTTGCCTGGGAGGAATTATAGCGGGGTTTGCTGAGATTGTCAAGCAAAACATCACGCCAAACAACGCCGGGCAACGCAAAGTTGAATGAAAAAGTAAACGCCAGAGTGGAGGGGTATAGAGGCGTTTAGTCATGCAAGAAATTCTGGTAAGCTGAGGGAGCTGAACTGCGGCAAGAATGGAGGAGAATATGAGCCGCAAGGTGCTCG
>WRGP01000094.1 GCA_009787135.1 Bacillota bacterium
TACAGCTCCTCCGCCTGCTTGCTTTGTCTGGCGGCCACCGCCGGCGGGACTGATACCCCCCGCAAGCCGCGGTTCACGCGGGCCGGGGCGTGGCAGCGGCGGCGCCTCAGGCGCCGGATTACAACCCCAAGGAGGTTTCCATGCTAAACCCAAGCGTTGCCCTGGAGGTTCTCTTCGCGGCCCTTGCGGAGGGCGGTGATTTTGCGGAAATCTTTCTGGAGGATCGCCTGAACAACGCCCTGGTCATGCGCGGCGATACGGTCGAGACCGTCAGCACGGGCCGAACCCACGGCGCGGGCATCCGCATCTTTCACCGGCTTCGCTGTATATACGCCTATACAAACGATACCAGCGTCCAAGGGCTCAGGGACTGCGCCGCTCAGGCCGCCGCCGCGGTTCGGTCCGCGCCCCGGAACCTGAACATCGTCTTGACCGAACGGCATATTGACAATATCCACGGCATCGGCCAGTACCCCGGCGATACGGCGCACAAAGCGCGTTTGCGCCTCATGGCGAACGTCACCCGGGCCGCGCGGGCCGTAAGCCCTGAGATCATTCAGGCGCAATGCCGCTATGCGGACAGCGACCAAAGGGTCTGGATCGCCAACAGCGAGGGCGTGTTCGCGCACGACCGCCGCGTCTACACGCGTATCGCGGCTCTCGCCGTCGCGTCTAACGGCAAGGAGAATCAGGTCGGCTTTGAAGGGCCCGGCGCCATGCGGGGCATTGAACTGTTTGACACCGTAGATCCCGAAACCATGGGCAAACAAGCCGCCACGCGCGCCGTGACCATGCTGCACGCGCCCGTGTGCCCGGCCGGCATCATGCCGGTGGCCATTGCCAGCGCGTTTGGCGGCGTGGTCTTTCATGAGGCGTGCGGCCATTCCCTTGAGGCCGCCAGCGTGGCGCGGGGCCAGAGCGAATTTGCCGGCAAGATAGGGCAAAAAATCGCCGCGGAATGCGTCACGGCCATTGACGACGGCACCGAGCCTAACAGCTGGGGCAGCCTCAACGTTGACGACGAGGGCATGCCAACGCGGCGGAACGTCCTCATCGAAAACGGCATCCTCAAGGGGTATCTTATCGATAAGCTGAACGGCCTGCGCATGGGCATGCCCTCTACGGGGTCCGGCCGGCGTGAGAGCTACCAATACGCGCCGACCTCGCGCATGACCAACACCTACATAGCGCCCGGGCGTGACGATGATGAGCAGATCATCGCCTCCATGGGAGAGGGGTTATACGCCGCCTCCATGGGCGGCGGCTCCGTGGACCCTGCCACAGGCATGTTCAACTTTGCCGTGGACGAGGGGTATCTCGTCAAAAACGGAAAGGTCGATACGCCCGTGCGCGGCGCGTCCCTGATCGGCCGCGGCAGCGAGGTGCTCATGAAAATCGACCGCGTGGGCAAAGGGCTCGCGTGCGGCCAGGGCATGTGCGGCGCCATGAGCGGCAGCGTGCCGACAAACGTCGGCCAGCCCATGATCCGCATCAGCCGTCTAACGGTTGGAGGGAGGTAAACGCATGAATCAAGACCAATTTATCGGCGGTTTGCTCAAAGCGGCCCAAGCCGCCGGCATCGCGGAGGCGGAAGTCTACCTTCAACGCGAAGAATCCATGCGCGTGCTCGTGCGTGAAAATGAAATAGATGAATACGCCGTCAACACCTCCGGCGGCCTGTCACTGCGCGGTCTGTTCAGCGGCAAAATGGGCGCCGCGTATACGGAGGTGCCGGACGACGCGGCCGTCAGCATGCTTGTGACCGGCGTGAAGGAGAGCGCGTCGCTGATCACCGATGAGGATGAGCAGTTCATCTTTGCGGGAAGCCCGTCCTATGCCAGCGTGGACTGCGTGGGTGAACTCGGCTCCCCCGCGGCGCGCGTGGAAATGTCGCTTGCGCTGGACCGTCTCGGCCGCTCGCTTGATCCGCGCGTCAAGGAACTTGGCGGCATGACAGGCTTGCAGACGACAAAGGAGACCATCCGCATCGTGAACACGCACGGGCTAAACCTTTCGCACACAGGCACCTGCTGCGTCGGCTTTATCGAAGCTGTCGCCCGCGAGGGGGACCGCGTGACCACCGGTTTCATGCTGGGCAGAGGCCTTGGCCTTTCGGACATTCACCCGGAGGATATCGCCAGGGAAGCGGTGGAAGAGGCGGTTTTTCAGCTAAGCGCGTCCCCCTGTGTAAGCGGCGAGATACCCGTTATCCTCCGCCACACCGCCATGGCGGATCTGCTCGACACGTTTGCCGGCGTCTTCAGCGCGGACGCGGCGCAGAAAGACTTGTCCCTGCTCAAGGGCAAGGAGGGTGAGATCATCGCCGCCTCATGCGTTACCCTGGTGGACGATCCGCTCTACCGCGGCGGCATGGCCACCCGGCCGTTCGATGCCGAGGGCGTGGCGACCTTTGTCAAAAACGTCATTGACGGTGGCGTGCTTACCACGCTGCTGCACAACCTTAAAACCGCCCAAAAGGCAGGCTGCCCGTCCACGGGCAACGCGGCGCGCGGCGGGTACAAGGGGGTTATTTCCGTCTCACCGACCAACTTCTACATCAAGCCTGGCCAAAGGGATATAGCGGCCATGACGGCCGCCATGGGGAGCGGCCTGGTCATCACCGGCGTAGAAGGCTTGCACGCGGGCGCAAACGAGGTATCCGGCGATTTTTCCCTGCTCGCGCAAGGGTATCTGGTGGAAAACGGGCAGGCAGGCAGGCCCGTAGAGCAAGTAACCGTCGCGGGCAACTTCTTTACGCTCCTCATGGACATTGTGGAGGTGGGCAACGATTTGCGGCCGTCCATGGGCACTGTGCTCTGCCCGTCCGTGCGGGTGAAGGCGCTTTCCGTGGCCGGGGAATAAACGGAAAGGCAAAAAAAGAACAGGCCGAAGCTTATCCCAAGCGGACGGACAGCAGGAGCCGTCCGTCCATACCTTCTCATTGCGCTACCGCAAAGCTCCCCAGCATCCGCGCAACGCGCACGCCAAACCATTCCGCCGCGTCAGCCGGGTAGCATATCGTGATATAAAACGCGCCCTCTCCTTGATCCACAGCATAGCTGACAATATAGTGATTTTCCTCCTCGGTAAAAAACCCATACGCGTGAAGATCGGTGAAAATTTCATCGGTCTCAAACTGTTCAGCGTTGCCATAGCGCTCGAGCAGGCTTTGCCTTAGGTCTTTTGCGGCGTCCTCAAAGGAACGCCCCAATCCAAACGGAGCATACAGGATATCAACCTCATAGCCGGCAAGCCCGTCAGCGCCGGGCAGCCGCAATATGTCAAAACCAATCCCTTCGACTTCCGGCTGAACCTCAAGGATCCCCGTATCAAGCCAGATTGAATAGCCCCTATCGCTATGATAGTACGTCGTTGTGATCGTTTCCTCCATCCCCTCTATGAGGATGATTTCCTCACGGGTTTGGGGCGCGGTTTCGTCCGCGCAGGCCATGGGCATGATCAAGAGCATCAGGGCCATCGCCATGAGCAGCATTTTTTTCATATCTTCCCTCCTTTGCCTTCTATACCCAACAGACGAACCAAGGGCCGATATTCTTGCACCGTACGCTTTATCATGCGCGCACCTATAGTCACGGCCTGCCCTGCGGGCCTCCTTGCGCGCCTCCGCTCCGCGGGTTTCCTCCCTGCGCGCCGTCTTCTTCCGGCGCGCCTTCAGGCCTTGGCGTGGGCGGCTGCGTGGGCCTTGTCTTCATAAACGCATCCTGCGGGGCCCATCCCAGCTCTTTTCCGTCGGACTTTCCTTCGTATCCGCCGGCTGTTGGGGAAGAATCTATACGATAATACGCTGCTTTGCCATCCGGCCCGCTGGTCGTATACGGCGTCGGCGCGGGATTTCTCGTATACGGGCATGCAATGTCCACATGCACGCACCAATGAACTTTGCAATGAGGGCAAAGGGAATGGTCCTTTCCATTGCAGAGATACCCATGGCAATACGAGCATACCCTGAGGTGATCCGCGGCCTTCAAGCAGCCCCAATGGCCGCAGGGCAATATCGTGTGATTGCCAATTTTTGTGGATCGGCCACAGGCAGGACAAATTTCATCGGTGTCTGGAATTTCTTCCAGTTCATAGGCCAGCTCCGTGACATACGGCGCCGCGTCTTGCGTAAGGGCGATCTGCGCCTGCCCGAAGCTGATCTCTTCCATTCCGTCTTCCGTCCAGATCCGCACGATCGCCTCCCCATGGATATACCCAAAGGCGATCGGCTTTTCGGCTTCCGCCAGCGCAACGTCGTACCCGCCGCACACGAAGCGGCCGTCAACGACGTTGACGACCACCTCCTCCAAAGCCAACGCGCCGGCGCATACGGCCAACGTTCCCCAAACCGCCGCGAAAAGGAAAGCTTTCTTTTTCATCATAACACCCCAACGCTTACGATTCGTTGCAATACACATTGACAAGCATGCCGGCGCGCATGGCGTCAAACGCGTCAAAATCAATGTAGATCGTGTACTCCGGTTCATCCGTTCCGCTGCTGCTCAAGCCTGAGATGGACGAAACGACGCCTTCAAGCGGCGCGTTCCGCACATCCGTCAGTTCCAGCCGCACCGTATCGCCTACGGTTACATGCGCCAGATCCGCTTCCGTCGCCTGCACGGCGATTTGAAAATCATCCAGCAGGTACAGCGTCGCCAAAAGCTGGTTCTGGCTCACGGTGCCGCCGGGGTTTACGTCAACGGAAGCAACGACCGCAGCATAGCCCGAGACAATTTGACGCGTCGGATACAGGTTGTACGCGAGCGATCCGGTAACCGTTTCAAACAGCGGATCACCCCGCCTGACCTGCTGCCCCTGGCGGACATGCATGGCGAAAATGCTGCCGTCCGCCGTAATGGGGATATTCGCCTTCCGCGCGATTTTGCCGTTTCCAATCTTGGACGCCGCGTTAAAATCATGGCTCCTGAAGATCGCGACATTGTCGTCCATCACAAGGCTGCCGCTTGTGACCTCCACCGTATACGACTTTCCGTTTACGGCGGAAACAAAACCCTCGCCCACCCTGTCGGCGCTGGCCCGGCTGCCGATATACACGCTCTCCCCCCC
>WRGP01000095.1 GCA_009787135.1 Bacillota bacterium
AGAGCTGGGCGCGCCACATCTCGGCGGCGGGCGTGTCCGACTCCTGCCGCAGGCGGGGCAGGAGCAGCACCACGCACAGGATCCGCAGCGTGCTGCTAAGCAGGAACATGAAGTCATAGCGCGTCATGGAAAAACGGGGCACGGCAGGGTATAGCGACTCCAACGCGACGAAGGGCCCGCTCATCAGCAGGCCGCCGACAAAATTGGAAAGCGCCGTGCCCAGCAGCTGGGTGCTGGCGAAAAACACGGCCACGTACATTGAGCGGTTGTGCGCCGGCGCTTTGGCCAGGTACATATTTTGCTGGCCCAGGTCACTCGCGGGCCAAGCCATGCCGGAGAATACATGCACGAACGGAAGGATCAGGAACGAGCGCGGCCCGGTCAGGATGTAAGCAAGCGGCAGGATCATGCAATAGAGCCCCGCTGTCTGCACGATAGGCTGGTTGCCGTACCGGTCCATCTGGCGGCCCCACCAGCTGATGATAAACACGGTGGAAACATTGGGAATGACCTGGTTGAGCAGGGTGATCTCCGTAAACGTCATCTTCACCTGCTCAAGGAAATACACGTTGTTGAAGGGCGCGATGATGTTTACGGCAAAGAACCACAGCGTGAAATACCCGACGATTTTCATGTAGCCGCTGTCCCGAAGGACGCTCTTGAGCATCGCGGGGAGGGTTTCGCCCCTGCCCTCAGGCTTTTGCATCGGCGGCCATTTGAGGAAGAAAAAGCAGCAGATATCAAGCGCGCCAAAGACGCCCGCAAGGATCAGCACGACGGTATAGCCGGCGAAGCCGGACATCCGGTCCATGAGCCAGCTGACGAAAAGGCCCGTTACAATGCCCGCCAGCAGCGATATGGCCTGGCGCGCGGAGAAATACCGCCCGCGGATGCGCAGGGGAACCAGATCGCCCATCAGCGAGTAAAAGGAAACATTGATAAACGCGCCGCCGCAGGAGGACACCAGCAGCAGCACCATCAGCACCGCCATGCGCGGGCTGCCTTCGCCCATTGGCAGCAGGAGCGGGATCAGCCCAATCCCCACCCACGCCAGGCGGCTGATCAGGCCAAAGACGAGAAACAGGGCGCGCCGCTTCCGTGTCTTTTCTAAAATATAGGCAGCAAAGATCTGCAGGGTGGAGGCGGCGACGGGAATGGCGGAAATCAGGCCAAGCGTAAGCGAATCCGCGCCGAGCATGCGCTGGAAGCCTGTCCAGGCTACGCCGGTGGTAACGTTGGAGAACACCATGCAAAACGTAACGCCAAGAATCCCGATGTACAGGCCATCGCGCACATCCCGCGATAAGCCGGCAGTGTCAAAAAGATGAAGGCGCGGCAGTTTCAGCCGCTTCAAAAGCCTGCTTTTCATCAATTCATATCCTCATCGCATTCGCCTTTTATTCCATAGGCCTCTTGCATAACGGGCCGCCGTCTGATTGCGTGATAGCTTTCTTAACGCAAGCGCCGGCGGCACGCGCCCGGCAGCATGTACGGCAGGAAGCGCTGACGCCGTTTACGCGTAACAACACAAAACCAATGGCGAAAGAGGGCATAAAAGCCCGCCCGGCCAACAGCCAAACAAGGCCAAGCTTTCCATATTGCGGATACCGGTATTGTAACGCAATCCGCCGGGCGGCGCAATAGGGATTGTCTCAGACGCCAAAATGTGCTATTATAGCAGATATAGTGCAGCCTGATGTAAGGGGATAGCCATGAAGCGTTTCGCTTTTTTGCTGAGCATACTGCTTTGCTTTCCGGGCCTTGCCGCGTTGGCGGAGGAGATGCCCGATATTACCAAGCGCTGCGTGATCACGGCGGAGAAACGAATAGACCCTGTTTCAAACCTGACGGACGGCATGAAGCTGACGAACTTTCGCTGGAACGCGGGCACCGTTATTACGGTAGACCCCCCAAAAGAGATTGTGCGCGGCCTGTACCTGAAATGGAACGAGGCGCCCGGCCCGTGGGAAATTCGCGTGATGTACGGCGGCGAATGGGTAACGGCCTATTCGGCGGGCGGGGATGGCATTTATCACGAGTATGTGGCGCTGGAAGGCATTAGCCAGCCGTTTCAAATTCTTTCGGCGAACGATACGGCCCTTCCGCCGCTGATGGAGCTTACGCTGCTGGGGGAAGGCGAAACGCCCCATTGGGTGCAAACGTGGAAGCCGACGCCGAAAAAAGCGGCGCTAATGGCCATCGTCGCCCACTGTGACGACGAACTGCTGTTCCTGGGCGGCGCGTTGCCCTTATACGCCGGCGTGCAAGGCCGTGACACGATCGTGGTATACATGTGCGCGGAAGACGTGCTGCGGCGCCATGAGGCGCTGGACGGCCTGTGGGCATGCGGCGTGCGCCAGCAGCCGGTATTCGGCCCCTTTCGGGATTTTCGAACGCTCACGCTGGCCGACGCCTATTCGAAATGGGGCAAAGAAAAAAGCCGGGCGTTTGTCATGGCCACGCTGCGCAAGTACAAGCCGGACGTCGTGCTCACGCACGATGTGAACGGCGAATATGGGCATGGGGCGCATCGCCTGACGGCCGACGTGGTGCTGGACTGCGTGCAGAATGGGGTGCGGGAGAACTTTCAGCCGGACTCCTACATCGCCTGGGGCGGCTGGCGGCCGCAAAAGCTCTACCTGCATCTCTACGCGGAAAACCAGCTGACGATGGATTTTGACGCGCCGCTGGATCTGTTTGGCGGCCGCACAGGGCGCGAGGTCGCGGACGACGCTTTTGTCGGCTTTCATATCTCACAGCGAAACACCATCTACCGCGCGAGTGACCGGGGCCCCTATAACTGCGCGTTGTGGGGGCTGGCGTATACCCGTGTTGGGCAAGACGAGGCGCGCGACGATTTCTTTGAAAATGTAGAGGAGACGCCGGAGGAACCGGAGCCTGTGCCCGAACCCGTATTGACGCCGACCCCCGTGCCGGCGCCTGAGCCGACGGTGACACCGGAGGATATCGTTTATATTTTCTAGGCAATTGGCATTAAAGCAAATTGCGATGGTAAAGCCCGCGCGTGCGGGCCCCGGCCGGCTTCCCGCCGCTTCGGAAAGCCTCATACACCCGGCGGCATTCGTCCGCCGTTTCGATGGTAAAATACAGCGTACAAAAATCCACGCGCGCCAGGGGATCGTCCGAGAGATTCAGCGGGACGGCGTTGAGCAGCGTGGCGTATTGCCTTTGGTGGCAGAGCAGCGGGAACGACGCCCCGGTTCTGTCCGTGAGGGCCGTCCTGCCCGCGCACGCGCCGCAGCCGTTTGCGCCCCGCGCGGGACAGACGCGAAGCCGCATCAAGGGCAGGTACCCGTACGCGATCGCGCCGCGCGGCAGCCCCCCGCCCAGGCGGCAAATCTTTTGCCGGTGGAGCTCAAACGAAACGGTCACATCCTTAGCGCCCATGTCCGCATACGCGGCAAGGGCCAGACTGTTGAGCGCGTTTAGGCCCGCGCCGCCCAGCACGTCCAGGCCCGCCGCCCGCGCGATGGCAAGCGCGCAGAAATTCTCCGCCTGCGCGAAGCGAAGTCCCTGCGACGACAGGCTTTGGAGGCGCTTTAAAAGCGCCTCTTCCTCTTCCGGAAAGCACAGCGCGGGCAGCTCCGCGGCGAGGGTATCCCCATGAGCCGCCAAAATCGCCGGCGTGATCTGGGAGATGGGCAGGATGACCCGCTCCGCCGTAACGCCCGGCCATCGCTGCGCCGCCGTCTCAAACCGCAAGCGGAGGCCGGGGGTATCTTTGGCAATGTGCTCGGGCAAAAGGGGAAGCGGCGCCGCGTGGTACGCGTGGGGCGCGGGCGCCATACGGCGCGAGAGGAGGGATGCGGCCGCGTCCCGCCGCAGGGCGTTAAGGGAGGATGAGGGCAGCATCAGCGTTCCGTCTGAGTGAACGGACAGGGTTTTGAGGAAAAACGGCGTACCGCCCAGCTTTTCAAGGCTGCGCCGGGCGCGGGCCTCATCGGTCGGCGCGGCGAGCGCGGCCCGCGGCACATCGCCTGCGGCGTGAATGGTGTGCCGGCCGTCCGACACCGTAAGCGACGCGGACACGCCGGCCTCAAGGCACAGGCGCATGTGTACGGGGACGGCAGGCCGCTCCCGGCGATAAAGGGCTTGCAGCGCGCTTTCTACTTTTTGGGAGGCCGCCGCGTCCGCCCCGGAGCGCACGCCAAACATGGATAGGCCGCGCTTGCCCGTCAGATAGCCGTCCGTAAACCCCCCGCGCGAGAACGCGGCCTCAAGGGTTCGCATGTCGTATGGCCGGCCCTCAAGCGCCTCCCGGCACGCGGTGACGGCGGCGGCGACGTATTCGGGCCGCTTCATGCGCCCCTCGATTTTCAGCGCCGTAACGCCCGCTTCCGCAAGCGCTCTCAAATGATCCAAGGCGGAAAGATCTTTGAGGGATAGGGCATAGCCGCGCTCCCCCGCGCGAAAATCAAGGCGGCAGGGCTGCGCGCACAGGCCGCGGTTGCCGCTTCGCCCGCCAAGCATGGAGGACAGATAGCATGCCCCTGACGCGCTCACGCACAGCGCGCCATGCACAAACGCCTCCAAGGCAAGGCTCGTCTGTTCCGCAATGGAGCGAATTTCCGGCAAGGTCAGTTCCCGCGCCAGCACGGCGCGGGAGAAGCCGAGCGGCTCAAGCGCGGCCGCGCCGGCCGCGTTATGAATGGTCATCTGCGTGGAGGCGTGCAGGGCAAGGCTCGGGCAGCGCGCGCGGACGAGCCCCGCGACGGCCAGATCCTGCACGATGACAGCGTCCGCGCCGCTTCGCGCGATTTCGGACAGGGTATCGAGGAGGGCGGGCATCTCGTCGTCCGTGACCAGCGTATTGAGCGTGACGTGGACGGCTACGCCGCGGGCATGGCAATACGACACGGCCTCGGCAAGATCGCAAAAATTCTCGGCGCCCCGCCGCGCGTTAAACCCTTTCGCGCCAAGGTATACCGCGTCCGCGCCGCAGCGCACGGTGGCGAGAAGCTGTTCCCACCCGCCCGCGGGCGCAAGCACTTCCATCGTGTTCATGGCCGTCCATACCCCCGCGGAGAAGAGGGGGCCCGCCGTTCTATGAGGCGCAAAACGGCGG
>WRGP01000096.1 GCA_009787135.1 Bacillota bacterium
CCTGCACACGGGCCGCAGCCGCAACGATCAGGTGGCGCTGGACTTCCGCATGTACGTGCGGGACGCCTGCGGGGAGGTAGAGGAAGCGCTTTCGAAGCTGTGCAAGGCGCTGTTGGACACGGCGGAAAAGCATCTTCATACCATCATGCCGGGCTACACGCACCTTCAAAAGGCGCAGCCCATCACGCTGGCGCACCACGTCATGGCCTATGCGCAGATGTTTTTGCGGGACAGGGAGCGCTTTGCCCAGGCAAAGGCCCGCGCGGCCGTGATGCCGCTGGGCGCGGGCGCGCTGGCGGGCACGACGTACCCCATTGACCGGGCGCGGGTGGCGGAGTTGCTGGGCTTTTCCGCCGTGACGCAAAACAGCCTGGACGCGGTATCGGACCGGGATTTCGCGCTGGATTTTCTCTTCGCGGCGTCCACGTGCATGATGCACCTGTCGCGCTTTAGCGAGGAACTGATCCTTTGGTCCTCGCTGGAGTTTGGGTTTGTGACCGTGGACGACGCATACAGCACCGGTTCCTCCATCATGCCGCAAAAGAAGAATCCCGATGTGGCGGAGCTCGTGCGCGGCAAGGCAGGCCGCGTATTTGGCGATTTACAGGCGCTGCTGGTGACGCTCAAGGGCCTTCCGCTGGCGTACAACAAGGACATGCAGGAGGATAAGGAGGCGCTCTTTGACGCGCACGACACGCTCGCCATGTGCCTGGCTGTGTTTACGGCTATGTTCGCGTCGCTCACGTTCCATGAGGAGAGAATGGCGGCCGCGGCGGCGGAGGGGTTCACCAACGCGACGGACGCGGCGGACTACCTCGTGGGCAAGGGCTTGCCCTTCCGCGACGCGCATGCGGTGGTGGGGCGCTTGGTGGCGCATTGCGCGGCGCAGGGAAAGGCGATTGACGGGCTGACGCTGGCGGAATTGAAGGGGTTTTGTGAGGAGTTTGCCGAAGACGTGTATGACGAGATCTCCATAGAGGCGTGTGTGATGCGGCGGAATTTGGTGGGTGGGCCCGCGCCGGAGGCGGTGGCGGAAAGTGTGAGGAGGGCGAGGGAGGCGTTAGAGGGACGGTAGGGAGATTTTTAGGGAATCATGCTATTCTTTTCCCCGGTTTGGCCCCCTGTTCGCATTGACTATTGGTACTATTTATGGCATCTTGTAATATATGGTGATATTTAGGAGGATATATCTATGGACTATATCGATATTTTGAAAGATATAGTGCTGCCATTAAGCTCGTTGATGGTTGCCGTAATTTCTATAATCGTCGCGATGCGTGCATTAAAAGGACAAAAAATTCATAACAAAAATAGTGTAAAGCCAATTATTCAGCTCAGATTTGGTGATTATGAAGATAGAATTTTTGTTAGCGCTGTAAATCGAGGCGTTGGGCCTGGTATTGTCAAAAACATGATCATAACCAATGAGGAAACCGGAGAGAAATACGATCATTTAATTGACATATTTGGCGACTCTGAATGCACTGGATGGCCATGGTCAATGTATAATAAGAGATTGAAAGGTATAGCAATTCGACCCGGCATTTCATTTACACTCATTAAGATGAATAAACCCAATGAAAAGCAAAAAGCAATTATAAGGAAACGATTGTGTGCGCTAAAGATACATTTTGAATATACGGATATATATGGACAGATATTTAAAAACTCCTATGGACTTGAATTTTTTGGGCGGTATTATGAGAACAGTAATATCAAAAAGAAGATTATATGCCGTCCGCCTGAGTAAAAAATAACTCATATTTCAATATAACTAACGATTTACCCCCACCCCTTGTCACCAGGCCAACAAAGGGGTCCAGGGGATTCGCCCCTTGGAAACCTGTCCCACACCCTCTATGCGCTTTCCGCAACCCCGCCTCAAATCCTCCCCATATACCGCAGAAAATTCCCTCCCGCAATCCCTTCCACTTCCCCCTCATCAAACCCCCGTCTCCTGAGTGCACCCAGCAAATTAGCCATCTCCCCAGGATGCCCCAGCCCCTCGGGCACCACATCAATCCCATCAAAATCAGAACCAAACCCCACATTCTCAATCCCACCCAGTTCGGCCACATGCGCGATATGGTCCACCACCGTATCCAAGGTAGCGCGGCCTGTATTGACAAGGAAATTCGTGTAGAAATTGACGCCCATCCAGCCGCCCGCGTCAATCAGCGCGCGGATCTGGTCGTCCGTCAGGTTGCGGGTATGATCGCACAGCTTCCGGCAGCAGGAATGGGAGGCCATGGGCGGCTTATCCCCGTGGAAAATGAGATCCCAGAAGCCCCCTTCGCCAAGGTGCGACACATCCACGGCAATCCCCAGGCGGCCCAGCTCGCGGACCACTTCCCAGCCAAAGGGTTTCAGGCCATGCTGCCCGCCGCCCGTATGGGGGTAGGCAATGGCGTTTTCGTGGTTCCACGTCAGGGAGAACAAGCGGACGCCCAGGCTGTGAAAGTAGCGCAGGTCATCCAGCGATCCGCCGATGATTTCGCCGCCCTCAATGGAGAGCATCAGACAGGTTTCGCCCTCCTTGGCATCAAAGGGGCTGTCCACCTTGCGCACCCCTTGGCCGGTGAGCTGATCGATCATCTGAAGCTGCGCCATCGCCTGCGCGCGGGGCGCGTTTTGACCTTTCCCAAGCGGGCCGTCCGGCCCGGCGAAGAGCGCGCAGACCTGCAGCGTCACACCGCCCTCCTTCAGGCGCGCGGGCGTGACGTGCAGGCCCTGGCCCTTGGTGAAGGGGTTGTCCGGGTGAGACAGCGCAAAGAGCGTATCGCAATGGGTGTCCGCGATAAACACGTCAATCCTCCCCTCCGTTTGTGTGAATGGAAGCGTAGCGGCCCGCGAAAAAAATCCAGGGGGTGAAGCCGATGGCCGCTATCCCCGGGTCGTTCACCAGATTGAAATTCCCGCCTTCCGCGTCGAAAAACAGCGAGCCCTCCGTGCGAAAGATGTTTTTGCCCTGCCTGATCTCGCTTTCCTTTTCCTGCTTGAAATACGGCTTTTCACCCACGATAATGTTCTTATTTAAATAGAAGGCGCCCGGGCCGGAAGCGCCGATCTGCCCATCCTGGTTGAAGGCGAAGATGTTGTTCTCCACGGTGTTGTAGACGCCGCTGTGCTGATGGAAACCCTGCGCGGAGCAGCGGTAGACCAGGTTGTTCGTGACGCGGATTCCATCGGAGCCTTCATCCAGATAAATGCCCCATCCGCCATATTCGGCGGAGATAACATCGTGGATGATGTTGCCGGAAACGACGGTGTTCGGCTGGCTGCCAAGCAGATAGATCGCGCCCATGTCGGACAGCCTGCCTTGGCCGATGCCGTAGATCAGGTTATTCTGAATGCGGATGGATTCCGTGACGCTGTACCCGGTGCCCCATACCCAGCCCGCGGAGATAGCGGTATAGGTTCCGCCATGGATCTCGTTGTGTGAAACGATCGCGCCGCGGCTGTGGATGATCAAAATCGCGGCGGCGTTCAAAAAATTTTGGCCATAGCCGTTGATATGGTTGTTTTCAATGACAATGCCCTCGGTGATGACAGGCTCCATGGACTCGTTCTGGCCGCGCACATAGACGGCTTGCGCGCCGATGTTTTCGAACGTGCAGCCACTGATGACAGCGTTTTTGACGGCAAAGTCGAGCCGGATGCAGGCAGAGCCAATGCTCTGGAAGGTACAGTTGATAAAGCGAATGTTCTCGCCCTCGGCAACAAAAATGGCCGATCCGACGTCATAGGCGGCCTGCGGAAAATCGGGCTGGGCGTCGTTCTTGGGAATGTTCCACCCTGTGCGGGCAAAGGTAATGCCGTGAAACTCGACATTGGAAAGGCCGCGGAGCGCGATGAGCTGCTCCTCCACACCCGCGTACAGCCTCGTAACGCCCGGCGCCTCATTTGGGAGCGGCGCGTAGTAAAGCCGCTGGTTTTGCTGGTCAAAGAGCCATTCCCCGGGCGCTAACGGGACGTTTGGGACATTTTCGAGCCAGAATAGATCGCCCTTTGCGACGGTCATGGAGGTATAGCGGTTGAGCAGCAGCAGACCGCTCGCGGAAACATATCCCTTCACGCCTGTCAGCTCGTCCTTCCACCAATGCAGAAGGCGCACGACGGCGCCTTCCAGCGTGGGCGGCATATCGCTTTTGTTTACATAAAACGCGTAGGAGCCTTCCAATTTCGACTCTGTTTTGGAATAGGGCTCAAGAACCCGAAAAAAGCCCTGCTTTGGCAAACGCGACGGCTGCCGCGCGCCATCTTCCCCATAGAGCGCGCGCAGCTCGCCGCCCGCGTAGGGAACAGTCCAGACCGTAACACCGTTCAGCGTTGTTTCCGTCCAGCCGCTGAGCGCCTTGCCGCCTGTGAGCACCGGCCTTTCGGTGCCGTAGGCGCGAATGGTAAGCTGGCTGAACGGGGGAGTACCAACCGCCGCCAGCGTTTGGTCAATGAGATAGGTTCCGCCGCGCATCCAGATGGTGACAGGGCCGGTGATCCCGGGCCTCAAGGCCTGTATGAGCGCGGCGCGGAGGGTTTTCAGAGGCGTTTCGAAGGCACCGCTTTGGGTGTCGTCCCCGTCTTCCGCCACGTAGAGGTTCAGCCCGGCATTTTCCGCCATGGACGGCGGTACGGGGAAGTATGACTCGCCTTTGGCAGCGCGCGGGAGAAAAAAGCATAACAGCAGGGCGAAGGACGTGAGCATGCGTGCTGAAAATTTCAAAGGGGGGACTCTCCTTGATGAAAAATAGAAACCATATGCCTGTGCACCTGAACGAACTATACCACAGGCGCTCGCGACAGACAAGGCATGAAATGTATATTTTTTGAAAAAAATGCCCCCTTTTGGATTTTCGCGATATGTGCGGGGTGAAGGCAGCGATTCATTCAAATGGGTGAACGCCTATCCCTTCTTCCCCCTTATCACCCGAAACCCGCCCCCTCGCTCCAAAACTTCCACTTCCCCCATCAACTCGCTCAAAACCCGCATCGCCGACTCCGCCCCTTGCCGCTTGCGGATTACAACATACAATTCTCCCCCCGCCTCAAGCCGCTCCACGCTCTCCGCAAACAATCGGTACACGACCGCCTTCCCCGCGCGGATCGGCGGG
>WRGP01000097.1 GCA_009787135.1 Bacillota bacterium
CCGGCGTCGCGGACGCGCAGACGCAGGCGCTGCTCTACGGCGGGCGGGCGCAGCCCGCGCCGGTGCCCACGCCTTTTGTGCCCGACTACCCCGGTGCGGGCGCCATGGCGAATCCCCCGCGCGCGTCACAGGTGGTCTATGCCAACTGGGATCGGGAGATCAAGCCGGGCTACTCCGCCGGGCAGATCATCACGGTCTATGACTATAACGCCAGGCTTGCCTGGCAGCTTCGCCTCTACGCGCTCGGCGAGCATGCGGACAGCGAACCGCTTACGGCCCAAGATACGGAGATTATGTTCCGCGCCTTTGGCCTGAAGAACACGTGGACGCCGCGCCCTGTTTGGGCCATCATGCCCGACGGCAGGGTCTATATGGCCAGCATCCATAACATGCCGCATTTGACCAGCAGCATCAAGAATAACAACTTTGACGGGCATTTGTGTGTACACTTCCCGCGCGACATGAGCGCCGCGCAGGCTGTGGGGTCTTACGCGGTTACGCATCAGAACTGCATTCTAAGCGGGTGGCAGGCTACGCAGGGGATGCGGTGACCGCCAATAGATGAACCCACACTTGGATGCGGGTGATGGTCAAGGGACTGGGGCCCGGGGCCCGGCGTGAACCTCGCTGGGCTTTTCCGCATTTGTGTTAAGGGCCCGTAAACAGTGAGAAAACTCAAGCCCATAAAGCATTTACAATTGATAAATTCCGTGATATAGTAAAATTGTTTCTTGATAGAAATAACAATCGGCCTCTGCTCACATGTCCGCAAACGGAAGGATCACGGTAAAAAGGTTTCTAAAAATGTGATGCTCTTCTTAGCGATATTTTTAAACTATGTCCTGGCCACGGAGGGCTTGCATAATGAAAAAACTGACGGCCATTGTATTGAGTATTCTTACGGTATTCCCATTGGCGCGTTTCGCGATGGCGGAGACGATAGAAGATGACGGATGTTATTTCATACGATTCGTTGACCCCCAAACCAATAAACACAGCGTAATCATTCCCGAACTGCCCGTGACGCTGGAAGATTTGGCCGGCCGGCTTGCTTCCCGTGGTTTTGCGCTGTTCCTCCCGGCGGTTATGCCGGAGGGGTTTTCCGAAGACGCCCTGCCTACGGTTTATATTGTAGGTCCGGCTGCCGCGGAGGAGGATTTAGCCATTTTTCGGACGGGTGAACCGGATCACGTGGAAATTCTTGACGGCATCCGCCAAGAGTATTGGAAAATACCTTTTGAAGTATATGATGAGTTTACCGAGGCTAGGGTATACTATTTCTCGGAATTGGGCGAGAATTGGTTTGGAATCATCATGCGCGTTTTGCCGGCAAGTGATATACTCAGCTGGAATTGGGCGTCACAGCATAACCCTGATTACCCTAAAACCATGAATGGATTTTACTTGCAAACGCATGAAAGAGAAGGTGATGCCGAAACGGGGCCTTACCATTGGCGGCAAATCTATCTTTTTCAGCAGGAGGATTTAGAGCGGTACAAAGCGGGTGAGCAATGGTGTAAAGTTGTTTATGAGATTCTGTCGGATACTATGGATATGGATATATTGTTACAGGTGGCGGAAGGGTTGCGTAAAAGGTAGGATTTTAGCATGGACGAGCTGCTGAAAGCTGCCGCAAATCACGCGCAAATCATCGTAAATCCATTTTTTATAAAGTTGACAAAACAACCAGCCCCATGATATGATTAATAGGTTGACCATATAAGGAGGGGAATCGTGTGCAGGACGCGTTGAAGAGCGCGGACCGCCGCGCGGTGGGCGCGCGCCAAGTGCTCCGGGCCATTGCCGCAAACGAGATCGCGCACGTGTTTATCGCGCGCGACGCCGATCCTTTTATCACCCGCCCCGTCATGGACGCGTGCGAGAAGCACGGCGTCCGCATTACCGAGGTGGAATCCATGGCCGCGCTTGGCGCGGCTTGCGGCATCGACGTCAAGGCCAGTGTGGCCGGCGCGCTGAAGTAATCCGCCATATCATCCCCGGATGGGTTGCCGGGGTCTTGATATACGGCCCCGCATAGGGCCAAAGCTTTCCGAGGAGGTGCTTCCATGCCCACGATCAACCAGTTGATCCGCAAGGGAAGGGAGAAAGTCGAAAAAAAGTCGACTGCGCCGATATTGCAAAAATGCCCGCAGAGGCGCGGCGTTTGCTTGAGCGTGAAAACCACCACGCCCAAGAAGCCCAATTCCGCCCTGCGAAAGATCGCCCGTGTTCGCTTGACGAACCTGATCGAAGGCACTTGCTATATCCCGGGCATCGGCCACAACCTGCAGGAGCACAGCGTGGTGCTCATCCGCGGCGGCCGCGTTCGCGACCTGCCGGGCGTCCGCTACCACATCATCCGCGGCACGTTGGACGCCGCGGGCGTTGCCAAGCGGAACCAGGGCCGTTCTTTATACGGCGCCAAGAAGCCCAAGAAGTAAGTGGTGTTCTGACAGGGCCGGGGCTTGGTATCGCCCTGGTAGAGCACTTGATTCGCTGCTTCGTAAGCGGTTTGTGCCATGAGGGCCTGTGCAAAGCGCGTGCTGTTTGGAACGACAGCCCGTGAATAATATTTTGGCGATGCTACAATATTATTGTTTTAACCAGGTTAAAACAGGCTTAGCCCATCGCCCCGTTCTTTTTCTGAGAATGCTGCTCAGGGAGGGACAGGCTACAGACAGTCGCAATATTCCCGTTCCACGGTTTCCTTCCTGCATACGTTGTTTTGTGAGGATACGGAAAAGTGGCCGACTGCAAATCTAAGGAGGGTACGTTATGCCCAGACGTGGATTTATCCCCAAGCGTGAAGTGCTGCCGGATCCCGTATACGGCACCACAGTCGTCACCAAGCTGATCAACCAGATCATGCTGGACGGCAAGCGCGGTGTGGCGCAGCGCGTGTGCTACGGTGCCTTTAGCATGGTCAAAGAAAAGTCCGGCAAGGATCCTCTGGATGTATTCCAGAACGCGATGAACAACATCCTGCCAACCCTGGAGGTGAAGGCCCGCCGTGTAGGCGGCGCCACCTATCAGGTCCCCATTGAAATCCGCCCCGAACGCCGTCAGACGCTGGCCTTGCGCTGGCTGGTTGATTTTTCCCGCAAACGCGGCGAGCGCACCATGCGCGAGCGGCTGGCCGCGGAGATACTCGACGCCGCCAACAACGCCGGCAACGCGGTCAAGCGTAAAGAAGAAATGCACCGCATGGCGGAAGCGAACAAGGCGTTCGCCAACTATCGCTGGTAATCGCGGGCGGTAAGGCAGAGGGGCTGTTGCACAACGCGGATTGACCATCGTCAGTCCCTGTAGATCATGCGACAGCCCCTTTCTTGAGGGAAAAACCAAATATCCCCCCGGTCTGTCCCGCGCCCGTTTCCATAGGAAGGCCCGAGTTCGTGCCCGGGACGCTCCGTTTTCCCCCGCGCCCGCTTCATGAAAGGAGAACCGTATGCCACGCAGTCACCCGCTCGAAAAGGTACGTAACATCGGCATCATGGCGCATATAGACGCCGGTAAAACCACCACCACCGAGCGCATTTTATACTACACGGGGCGCGTGCACCGCATTGGCGAGGTGCATGAGGGCGCCGCCACGATGGACTGGATGCAGCAAGAGCAGGAGCGTGGCATTACCATCACATCCGCCGCCACCACCTGCCATTGGAAGGAGCACCGCATCAACATCATTGACACGCCGGGCCACGTGGACTTCACCGTGGAGGTGGAGCGCTCCCTGCGCGTGCTGGACGGCGCCGTGGCGGTCTTCTGCGCCAAGGGCGGCGTAGAGCCGCAGAGCGAAACCGTTTGGCGCCAGGCGAATAAATACGCTGTCCCGCGCCTGGCATATGTCAACAAAATGGATATTACCGGCGCGGATTTTGAGCGCGTGGTCCAAATGCTGGAAACACGGCTGCAAGCGCACGCGGTGCCAATTCAGCTTCCTATCGGCAACGAAGGCGATTTCCGCGGCATCATTGATTTGCTGACGATGAAGGCGGAGATCTACTATAGCGACGATGGCAGCGATATCCGCGAGGAGGACATTCCGGCGGATTACGCGGAAGCGGCGGAACTCAACCGGGCGATCCTGCTCGAAAAGGTTGCCGAGGTGGACGATGAGATGATGGAGATCTTCCTCAGCGGGGATGAGCCGGAACTCTCCCAGCTAAAGGCAGCCATTCGCCGTGCCACCATCGCGGTGAAAATGACGCCTGTGCTCTGTGGCACCTCCTATCGCAACAAAGGGGTGCAGCCGTTGCTGGATGCCGTTGTGGATTATCTGCCATCCCCGCTGGACGTTCCTCCCATCACCGGCATGTCAACGGACGGCGAGACGGAGATCATCCGAGATTCCAGCGACAACGCGCCGTTCTCGGCCCTGGCGTTTAAGATTATGGCCGATCCTTTTGCCGGCCGGCTGGCGTTTTTCCGCGTCTATAGCGGAACGCTCACCTCAGGAAGCTATACATACAACTCCACCAAGCAAAAACGGGAACGCGTAGGCCGCATCCTGCTCATGCACGCCAATCATCGTGAGGAGACGGATACGGTCTACGCCGGGGATATCGCCGCGGTGGTGGGCTTGAAGGATACCACCACGGGCGACACGCTGTGTGATGAGAAAAACGCCATCGTGCTGGAGAGCATGGAATTTCCCGAGCCCGTCATCCGCGTCGCCATTGAGCCCAAAACAAAGGCCGGCCAAGACAAAATGACCCTTTCGCTCGTCCGTCTCGCGGAGGAAGATCCGACGTTTAAAACGTATACGGATCAAGAGACAGGGCAAACGCTGATCGCCGGCATGGGCGAATTGCATCTGGAGATCATCGTGGACCGGCTCCTGCGCGAGTTTAAGGTGGAGGCCACCGTCGGCAAGCCGCAGGTTGCTTATAAAGAGACGATTCGCAAAAAGGTGAAGGCCGAAGGGCGGTATATACGCCAGACAGGCGGCCACGGCATGTACGGCCACGCTGTCATTGAGCTGGAGCCGCGCGAGCCGGGCGAAGGGTATGAGTTTGTCAACGCCACGGTAGGCGGCGTAATCCCGCGCGAATTCATCCCCGCGATTGACCTAGGCATCCGCGAAGCAAGCCTCAGCGGCTCGCTGGGGGGGTA
>WRGP01000098.1 GCA_009787135.1 Bacillota bacterium
CGGAAAGGGTTATCAGAATTTGCCAAAAAACAGTATAAGGGAAACCGGCGGAACATGAGCGCAGCAGAGGAAGAAGCGTTTTTGGCCACATATAAAAAAGAAGCGGGAGAAGGGCATATTATTGAAACCAGCGCAATCAAAGCAGCCTATGAGGAAAAAGTCGGACGTACGATAGGCGGAAGTCAAATTTATCGTGTTTTGCACCGGCACGATTGGCGAAAAATAATGCCGCGCAGCAGGCATCCGAAAAAAGCGAGCGGCGAGGCGATTGAAGCCTCAAAAAAAATAAAGAAAGACGCACGTTGCTGGGATGAAAATTCCCAATTTGCCTGTCTTATGGATGGCTTGGCTAAATTTGTAAGAGGAGAAAAAGAGAAATGCTTATAACAGGAATGCGCCGGTATCGGCAAATGGTAGCGTTTGTGCTGGTGGTGCTGATGGTTTTGGCCGGGGCGCCAATGGCATCTGCTGGGAGCAATTCGTTGGCGGTCGTCAACAATCCAAATCCGGCGGATTGATTGAACCTGCGCGTGGCGCCCAATAAAAACGCCGTGTCGCTCGGGAAGTATTATACGGGTGTTATTGTGGTGGTCAAGGATGATAGGCATCCCGTTTGGTGGAAAGTGAAAATAGAATCCACCGACGTTACGGGCTACATGGATTCTACCTACTTGGTACCCTGTGGCGAGGGCCGGCGCGATGAGGCGGTGATTCGCCGCGTGGGCAGCGCAAAGCCACAGGCAGTGGTGAGTGGGCAGCGGCCGCAGGACGGGCTGCATCTGCGGGATAGGGCTTCGGACAAAGGGAATTCGCTGGGTAAGTTCTATAATGGTACGGCAGTGGAAATTTTAGGGCTGCTCCCAGATGAAAGCTGGTATCATGTCTATGTGCCCCAGACGCGGCAAATTGGGTATATGCTCGCCAAGTATGTGAAGGTAGTGGGAGTGGAAGAACAAATAGTGCCACCACCGGGTATATCATGGTGGGCTGTCGTCAACAATCCAAACCCTGCGGACCGGCTAAATCTGCGGGCGAGCCCGTCTGTCGAGGCGGCTTCTTTGGGGAAGTACTATAATGGAACCGTGGTGGAAATCTTGTTGGGAAACGGCGCCTGGTGCAAGGTGAGGGTGGACGTGGATGGGAAGATCGGATATATGATGAGGAAGTATTTGGTGGAGCATTATTTGCTGAAGGATCCTCCGATGCCGGGCGGGGGGGGATACGGGCAAGAAAGCGGACAATCCCTACAGAGCCAGCCCTAGTTCCCCGCTGGCAAAACCGATACCGCGCAAGTGCTCGGTGGCACATCAGTGAAATTTAGTGCAGCAGAAATTCGGGCCGCAGAGGATGTTGTTCTCCGCAAATTTAATCAATCTTATGAAGGATGTACGCTGCTAAAGCTGTGGTATGATGAAGGATACTCTGATGAGGACATCGAAAACGCGCTTAGCAGTGGCGCTGCCTCTTACTACGCTGACCGCGGTATAACAAAAGTGAATATGATTGTACTGCTTTCCAATTTCCATGTCGATTCCGTAGGGCCGAATGATGGATGGGAGGGCCCAGGCAACGTAAATGGTTGGATGTGGGTATTGATTCGTGATTCCAAAACCGGTGCTTGGAGAGTGGATAATTGGGGATTGAAGTAAGGCGGTGTTTCTCCGTGCGCCGCCTGGATAAAGTTAGCGCAGGTGTGAACGATGGCGGTAGGCGTCGTAGGGGCGGACCTTGTGTCCGCCCTATGTTTGCGCACACCGGGCGTCCCGTCACTCTATATAAAACGGGGGCCACCGCGCCGCGGCAGCCCCCGTTTTTGCATGTTTATCTGCCGAAAATGTTCATAACCCCATGAAGAAGCATGGTTGAATAGACGCTCTTTGTTTTTAGGCGCAATGCGCCCAAAATAACGCCATAGCATAACCCGGTAATAACTTTTAAAAACATAACATTTACAAGCCCTGTTTCAACTCTAAACGCGATGGAATCTATATATCCTACATGCCAAACTGCGAACAGTATGCTTGAAACGATATAGGGAGTCCATTCTTTTGTAGTAATGGAATTCAATTTGTTCCAAACATATCCCCTGAATATCAACTCCTCAAATATTGGCGTTACGATACTGACGTAAATCAGGAGTATAATTGGTTCGAATCCACCGGTATAATTTGAAGGCGTGGTCACGAATAAGATTGCCGCCGCACATGTTCCTATTATGTAAAATTTGTGGAAGCGCTCAGGAAATACAGATAAAGGTACCTTTAACATTTTAGAAAAAAGAATAAATAAAATCGAAAGAATGACCATTGAAATCATTGAGGCGACGCTGTCAATATAATAACTATTTCTCTCGAAAAATGTGAAAACAAGCTGTCTAAAACCAAACAAAAAAAGCTGTAAAATTGTTAATAAGACAATGATAGACAATATGATTTTTGCTTTGTCTTTCATCGCCTGAACAGCACCTTTACACTTTGCTTGCATAAAGAGATTCTTCCCCCCATTATATAAGCGGGGCCGCCACAAAGCGGCAGCCCCGTGCATGTTTACATTCCTGCTCGTATTCCTTTGAAAATCGCTCCCCTAGAACTTCAACGTGTTCACCTTAATCCCCGGCCCCATCGTACTGGACAGCACAACAGACTTCAAATAAGTCCCCTTTGCCGCGGCCGGTTTGGCCTTGACAATGGCTTCCATCAGCGTATTCAGGTTCTCGAGCAGCTTCTCATCGTCAAAGGACTTCTTACCGATGGGGCAGTGGATGATGGCGGTCTTGTCCACGCGGTACTCCACCTTACCGGATTTGATATCCGCGACGGCCTTTGCCACGTCCATGGTGACCGTGCCGCTCTTGGGGTTTGGCATCAGGCCCTTGGGGCCGAGCACGCGGCCGATGCGGCCGACGATGCCCATCATGTCCGGCGTGGCGACGCAGGCGTCAAAGCCGAACCAGCTCTCGCCCTGGATCTTGGCGACCATATCCTCCGCGCCGACAAAATCCGCGCCGGCGTCTTCGGCTTCCTTGATCTTATCGCCCTTGGCGAAGACCAGCACGCGGACGACCTTGCCCGTGCCGTTGGGCAGCACCACCGCGCCGCGAACCTGCTGATCCGCGTGGCGGGGGTCTACGCCCAGGCGCACGGAGATTTCGATCGTCTCGTCAAACTTGGCCTTGGCCGTCTGCTTGGCCAGCGCGACGGCCTGCTCCGGGTCGTAGGCTGTCAGGTTGTCGATCAGCTTCACGCTGTCGGTATACTTTTTACCATGTTTCATATTCTTTCCTCCCTGTGGTAATAGCGGGACTTTCCCGTAGGACGAGTCCTCCCACAATTGTCGTTATGCCTCCACCTTCACGCCCATGCTGCGCGCGGTGCCGGCCACCATGCTCATCGCCGCCTCAATGCTGCCCGCGTTCAAATCGGGCATCTTTGTCTCGGCAATCTGGCGGACCTGTTCCTTCGTTAGCTCGCCGACCTTATCTTTATTGGGGCGGGCGGACGCGGCGTCAAGGTTCAGCGCCTTTTTGATCAGCACCGGGACCGGCGGGGTCTTGGTGATGAACGTGAAGGAACGGTCGGTGTACACGGTGATAACGACCGGGATGATCAGGCCCGCCTGCTTGGCCGTGCGCTCGTTGAACTCCTTGCAAAAGCCGGGGATGTTCACGCCGTGCTGGCCCAGCGCGGGGCCGATGGGCGGCGCGGGCGTCGCCTTTGCCGCGGGTACCTGCAGCTTGATGAATGACGCTACTTTCTTTGCCATGGTGTACCTCCTCTATTTGTGGTAACGCGGAACGCATCGGTTCCTCCCACGCCCGCGGGCTTTGCCGCGGGGTCTCAACGCCTTACACAAAAGGCGGTGATCACGTTACTTTTCGCGCTTGACCTGTGAAAACTCCAGTTCCACCGGGGTTTCCCGGCCAAACATAGTGACCATCACGCGCACCGTCTGGTGCAGCGTATCGATTTCATCCACGCGCCCGACGAAGTCCTCCAGCGGGCCGGACAGGATGCGAACCTCCTCGCCCAGCGCGATATCCACGCGCATGCTGCGGCACTCCATGCCCATGGTTTCGACTTCCTCGTCCGTCAGCGGAATCGGCCGTGACCCGGGGCCGACAAAGCCCGTTACGCCCCGCGTGTTGCGCACGACATACCATGACTCGTCCGTCATGATCATGCGCACCAGCACGTAGCCGGGGTAGACCTTTCGCTGTACGGTCCGGCGCTTGCCATTTTTGATCTCGATAACCTCTTCCACCGGCACGCGGATTTCGGTAATAAGATCCTGCATGCCGTTGTTTTCGACGGCCTTTTCGAGATTGGCCTTTACCTTATTTTCATAACCGGAGTAGGTATGCGCCACATACCATTGCAGGGTTTTGCTTTCGCCGTGATCTGCCATGCCTTCCCCTTCCTAAATGATCCTATCTCCGGATGATGACAGCGATCAATTCTGACGCGCCCAAGTCCAACAAACCCACCACGATTGCCATGAGCACCATGAAGATCAGCACGATAACGGTGTAGTTGATCAGATCCTTGCGGCTGGGCCAAGTGACCTTCTTTAGCTCGGCAATAGAGTGCAGGATCGCGTGCCACATCCGCTTGGGCACGTACGCAAGCGCCGCCAGGAACTTGTTGCCGCCGCTTTTTTTGGCCTTTTTCACCTTTTTCTGATTGTTTTCTTCCTTGGTCATGATTTCACTTCCTTTGCCAGTTACAGAACGTGCGGATTAGCGGGTTTCTTTATGCGCCGTATGCTTTCTGCAAAATGGGCAATACTTGCTCAGCTCCAAGCGTTCGGGATCGCTTTTTTTGTTTTTCATCGTGCTGTAATTGCGCTGCTTGCAGTCTGGGCAGGCAAGCGTAATTTTTACACGGGCGCCGACAGCCATGGCGTCCACCTCCCTCTTTTTTTGTCACAGGAACAAGGTGGGCCAAGCCCACCTCCAAACATGCCCATACAATTTAGCACAGAAATGGTGGACTGTCAATGATTTGGCTATTATTCTTTACTATGCCGTAATACGAGTTGAATGAAAAAGTAAACGCCAGAGTGGAGGGGAAGGGAGGCGTTTAGTCATGCAAGAAATTCTGGTAAGCTGAGGGAGCTGAACTG
>WRGP01000099.1 GCA_009787135.1 Bacillota bacterium
GGCCCGGGAGGAGACAGAGGCGACCGCGTTACGAATGGCATAGGCTTTCGCCTCGGCACGGTCGGCAGCCGCCGGCGGGGCCGCCGTGATTTTCCCGTTCATCACGCCGCTTTCGCGGATAATCTTTGTCAGCGCACGCGTATCGATGCCGCAAAGCCCGACAATGCCGCGTTCCTTCAAAAAAGCGTCAAGAGAACCCTCGCTTCGGAAATTGGAAGGGTTTTGACACGGCCGCTTGACAATATAGGCTCTGGCGCCAACGGATGAACTTTCAAAATCAGCGGGGATGACGCCATAGTTGCCGATGAGTGGGAAGGTTTGAAGGACAATTTGCCCGTAATAGCTTTGATCGGTAAGCGTCTCCAAATAGCCGGTCATGCCGGTGGTAAAGACGATTTCGCCCGTAATTTCACCCTGCGCGCCAAAAGACCTGCCCTCAAAAACCATTCCATTTTCCAGTATCAGATAAGTCGCGTTTGTCATCGTGTATCCCTCACGTTCCGGTTGTTTTTAATTCTCATATGTTTTCAATATTCCTTCCGCAATCATTCTCTTTGTAGATCGCATATCCATCGCCTGTTTTTCAATATATCTATGCGCCTCTTTTTCACTCATATGCATATATGATATCAAGATGCATTTCGCCCGATCGACAATGCGTATATCCTCTATTTTTTGCTTTAATCGCGCGTTTTCGGCTTGTGCTCGCTTTAGCCTGCTCTGCGCCGATTGGGCCAGCTTAAGCGCGGACCAGAAGACAGCCTTGTTCACCGGCTTTGCGATCGTCAGAACGCCGTCGTCCTCACAGGCGGCGGATACCGCGTCAAAGTATTCGCTCTGTACCGCCAATATAACCTGTGAAACGCCTTTGGACGCGATCTGCCGGGAAAGGCTCTCGCCGGATTCATCCCGGAGCGGCGCGCTGACGAGCACCAGATCAAAGTCCCGCTCCAAAAGAAGCCTTCGCGCTTCACCGCATGTTCGCAAGGCGGCGATTTGATGGAGGCCGGCCGCGTTGAACAGATCGGTCAAGAATTCCGTGTTTTTTTCTGAACCGGAAACGATCAAAACGCTTTCCACCCTATCGCCCCCTTTCTTGTCTGTCCCGGCAGCCGCCTGTTTGTCTATCCTAAATCACGCTGAAGTACCGTTCCCTGTAAAACCTCGCTTTGTCTTCAGCGGCATGAAAATCAGCGGCTTCGGCTTTTTTCACGGCAAGATATTTGAGGAGCAGCTCCTCGCCAATGACGCTTTTGACAAACTTGCTGTTTTCCGCCAGGCCGATCGCTTGATCCAGGCTGCCCGGCAGCAGGGCAAGCGCTTTGGTTATGCTCTCATCGGCCATGTATAAGTCCGCGTCAACGGCGGGCGGCAGCGCTGTCTCTTTTTCAATCCCGTCAAGCCCCGCGGCGATGATCAGCGCAAACACCAGGTATGGATTCAACGACGGATCCGGCGAGCGAAGCTCCATCCGGATCTTTTCACCGGCGGCGGCGGGGATTCTGATCAGCTGCGATCGGTTCTGGTGCGACCACGACACATATTTAGGCGCTTCAAACTGACCAAACCGTTCATATGAATTGGCGATCGGGTTTAAAAACGCGGTGATCTCGGCCGTTTTCGCGAGTATTCCCGCAATGTAGCTTTCCGCGATATTGGATTGCCCCTCGCCGACACTCCTGAAAATATTCCGGCCGTTTTGCGCAAGGGAAAGGTTGACGTGCATCCCGCTGCCGGGAGCTTCCAATAGGGGTTTGGGCATAAAGGAAGCGAACAGCCCGTTGCGCGCGGCGATTGCCTTTACGGCGGATTTAAAGCTTTGCAGATTGTCGGCGCATGCAAGGGCGGTGCTGAATTTGAAATCAATCTCGTTTTGCCCCGGGCCCTGCTCATGGTGCGAGGTCTCCGGTTTGATCCCCATTTCCTCAAGGGTCAGGCATATTTCGCGCCGTATATCCTCACAGCGGTCAAGGGGCGCGATATCCAGATACCCTCCTTTATCAAAGGTTTCATCTGTCGGCTCCCCATGCTCGCCGGTTTTGAAAAGGTAAAACTCGCATTCCGCCCCGATTTTACAAACATAGCCCATCTCTTCAGCGCGCTGGGCGACCTGCCTCAGCAGAACCCGTCCGTCGTGCGCAAACGCGGACCCGTCCGGGTTTTTCAGGTCGCAATAAAGACGCGCGACCCTGCCGGGACCCGGCCGCCACGGCAATACCGATAGCGTGGACGGATCGGGGAAGAGAAGCAACTCAGACTGCCTGACGTCGCGAAAGCCGCGAATCGCGTGGGCGTCGAAGGATACCCCGTTTTCAAACGCGGTTTGCAATTCATCCGCCATAATGGCGATGTTCTTTTGAAGGCCGAATATATCGCAAAAACCGAGCCGGATGAATTTTACATCGTTCTCCTTTACAAACCCCAAAACTTCGTTTGCCGTGCTGTCCCTCATAAAATGAATGCCCCCTGTTGACAAATTTACAAAGATTTGACGAACTTGCGCAGCCTGGGCAGCGCTTGCGCGTCATAAGGCGCCGCTTTCAATTCGCGGTATACAGCTGCTTATACGGATTTTTCGCGTTTGGCTTTAGCATATGGAACCTGCCTTGCATGAGCGAATCCGAATCCATGCCGAAATATCCGGCGAATTCGCAAATATACGGCTCGATTTCCCGCAAATCATCCGTGGAGGCGATTTTTTCGGCAACTTGCGCGGGCAGGCTGGGAAGCTTTCCCCCCGTGCGGATAAAAATGCGCCCGCCGTGCATGCCGGTCCCTGTGAAATGCCCGATCGGAGGATCTTCCGAACCGATGCCAAGCACCACGATGATTCCGCCGGCAAGGTATTCGCCCAAAAAGCTGCCGACTTTTCCGCCGATGACGATGACCGGCTTTTTATCTCTGTACTCTTTCATGTGGATACCGGTTCTGTATCCGGCGTTGCCCTTTACAAAAATACCGCCGCCACGCATCGCGTAACCGAGCGCGTCGCCCGCGTTGCCGTGAATCACGATCTTTCCATCGTTCATCGTATCGCCGATAGCGTCCTGGGCATTGCCGTTTACCGTGATGACGCCGCCGTCCAGATAAGCGCCCAAAGCGTTGCCCGGCGTTCCGTTTATGGTAAGCGTTTTGCCTTTCAACCCGCTGCAGATGAACCTCTGCCCGTAACAATCGTTTATACAAACAGCTTCATCGGCGGCCCGTATCTTCTCGTTGAGCTGCTTAAAATCAAGATTCTTTGCCGATAGAATCATCCTGCTTCGCCTCCCAGCTTGGCTTTCCTGTCTTCCTTGCCAAACGCCATGAGCCCCGGTTTTTCGCAGACCAGCGCGAAGTCGATCGTGTCAAGAGAGGTGCGGTCACGGATCAGGCCCGTATAAATACCGGCTTTATCAATGTTCCCTATCAGAATATAGCCGTTCAGCTTATTGTCACTGTAAAAAAGACGTTTATAGTTTCCATTTTCATTTCCGGCGTAAACATCACCCGCATAATTTCCCGCCGTGATGGTATACAAACCGCAAAATCCGACGGCGTTCATGGGGATCGCCCTATCGAAAACCTTTTGACCGCCCGCCATGTTGATTCCGGCACATTCGCCCTGCATATAGGCGTTGGGCAGCAGCGCCATGATTTTCTTTTGGCCGCTTGAGATGTCAAGCGTTTGCGTACAGTCGCCGGCCGCGTAAATATCGCGGGCGGTGGTTTCGGATTTTTCGTTTATAACGATGCCGCGGTCGATGTCGGCAATATCTTTGAGCAAGGCGGTATTCGGGCGCACGCCCACCGCCAGCACAAGAATGTCAAAGCCGATCTTTTCGCCGCTGTCAAGAACCGCAACGGTACTGTCAAAACTTTTGACGCTGCGGGACAGCCTGAATTCAACCCCCTTGGTTTCAAGATGGTTCTGAACGAGCTTCGCGCCGTCGTCATCCAAGATGCTCGGCAAGACCCTCGGCGCAAGATCAAGCGCCGTGATATGGGCCGCCCTGCCCAAAATCCCTTCGGCACACTTCATGCCAATAAGCCCGGCGCCGATGATCAACACGTTCTTGTTTGGGGCCAACGCGTCCCTCAGCCTCCGCGCGTCGTCAAGGCTCATAAAGGTATGTGCGCATTGTACCGTATCGAGCCCTTCAAACGGCGGGACGAGCGCCGAGGAACCAGCGGCAACGAGCAGTTTATCATAAGGAAGTTGACTGCCGTCCGACAAGGCGACTCGTTTCGCTTTCGCGTTGATCCCGGTTGCGGCGATATTGCCAAGCAAGGTGCAATGATTGTCCGCATAAAAACCGTCCCCGCGGTATTTCATCTTTTCTTCCGTAACCTTACCCCGCAGAAGGTAGGAGATGAGCGGACGGGAATATGTATGATGCGGTTCGTCTGTGACCAGTGTAATTTCGCCTTGCCGGTCCATTTGCCGGATTCCTTCCACCGCGCCGACACCCGCCGCTGAATTGCCGATGATGACATATTTCAAGCCGCTCACCCCCTTTCCTCAAAAACAATCGCGCCGTTTGGACAGCCTCTGACACACGCGGGGTCGCCCTCGTTTGTCTTGACGCACAATTCGCATTTTTGAACCGCGCCGTCATTAGACGGAGCAATCGCACCGAACGGGCAACACAAAATGCAGGTATAACAGCGTACGCATTGATCTTTGTTGACTGTGATGACACCGTCTATGATGGTCAGCGCCCCCGTAATGCAGCCCTTGACGCATAACGGTTCACGGCAATGCCGGCAGGCAACGGCGAAACTGATGCCGTCGCGTTCTTCTATTTTGATTCTCGGGCTGATTTTGACATCCTTCAGCGCACGCGCTATGTCCTTCTCGTTTGTTCCGGCAAAAGCGCAGTAGTATTCGCACAAATGACAGCCCAAGCACCATTTTTCATTTACGTAGATCCTTTTCATGGGTTTCACCTCAGCGCCAGATAATCTTCCCTTCCGGCTCCGACAGACACATATTTGATGGGACAGCCCACGGCGTTTTCGATAAATTGAATGTATTGGACCGCCGCGTCCGGTAGTTCCGAGCGTTTCCGGCATTTCGATATATCGGTTTGAAAGCCGTCCAGGTATGCGTAAACAGGCTTTGCTTTCGCGAGCTGATCGCCTGCGGGGAAACGGTCGGTCTGTACGCCGTCAACCTCATAGGCGACACAGACGGGGATTTTGTCAAGGTAGGATAGCACATCCAGTTTCGTCAGCGCAAGCTCGTCAGCCCCCTGTACCTCTACACCGTACCGGCTTGCC
>WRGP01000100.1 GCA_009787135.1 Bacillota bacterium
AATGGAAACAGCAGGGCAACGTTATGTTGTTCTTCTTCGTATGGAAGGCGGCGCGTTGGGGTTGCGGACGGTCGGGGTGGTTTCGCTCGGGTGCGCGAAAAATCGCGTGGATACGGAACAGATGCTGGGGCTTTTGCGCGACACGGGCTACGCGATCACCGGCGAGCCCGCGAAGGCGGATATCATCATTGTCAATACGTGCGGCTTCATTGATCCCGCCAAGCAGGAATCCATCGATACCCTGCTGGAAATGGCGGCCTATAAGCAAACGGGCCGTTGCAAGCTCCTCATCGCCACGGGTTGCCTCGTGCAGCGCTACGCGGACGCCCTGTACGACCAATTGCCGGAAGTAGACGCCTTGCTTGGCGTGAACGAATACACGCGGCTGCCTGACATGATTGAGCAGGCAAGCAAAGGAAGGCGGCCGGTGGCTTTTTCCGCGTCCCTCGACATATTTGAAGCGCCCAGGCTGCTGACCACGCCGCCATTTTCCGCCTATGTGCGCACGGGCGACGGGTGCGACAACGGCTGCGCGTATTGCGCCATCCCGCTCATTCGTGGCCCATACCGCTCCAGAACGTATGCCAGCGTGCTCGCGGAGGTGTGCGTGCTCGCGGCCCAGGGCGTGCGGGAAATCACCTATATCAGCCAGGACACCACAAGGTTTGGCGAGGATCTGCCGGGCGGCAAAGGGCTTGCTGACCTGATCGCCGACACCTGCGCCATGGGCGGCGTTCACTGGGTGCGGGCGCTGTACTGCTATCCAACCCGGGTGGACGACCGTCTGCTGGATACTTTGGCCGGCGAGCCCAAGGCATGCGGTTATTTGGATATGCCGCTGCAGCATATTGACGAAAGGGTACTGCGCGCCATGCGCCGGGAAGGCTCCCCGGAGTGTATCCGCGATCTGATCCGCCGTAGTAAAGCGCGCGGCCTCACCTTGCGCACAACGTTGATCGTCGGTTTCCCCGGCGAGACGGACGGCGCGTTTGAACGCCTGCTGGAATTTGTTGAAGAAACGCGGTTTGACCGTCTGGGCGCGTTCGCCTACTCCGCCGAGGAAGGCACCCTTGCGGCGGCTTTGCCCGGCCAAATACCGGAAGAGATAAAGCGGGAGCGCCTGGATCGCCTGATGCGCCTCCAGCGGCGCGTATCGCTTCAGAATAACCAACGGCGCGTCGGCGAGACGTGCGAGGTATTGATTGAGCGAAAGGAAGGGGATACTTATATCGCCCGCTCTCAAAAGGAAGCTCCCGAGGGCGACGGCGGCATCCTGCTGACCGCCAAACGGCCGCTTGCGTCCGGCGAATTCGTCATGGCGCGCGTCACCGGCGCGGATGTGTACGACCTGACAGGAGAGGCGTTATGAGCAAGATACCCTTGAACCTGCCCAACAGGATCACCATCGCGAGGATTTTGCTGATCCCCGTTCACTTGGCGCTGCTGTCTATCGGCGCCGAAACGTGCCGCTACGCCGCCGCCGTGGTCTTTGCCATTGCCGCGCTGACGGACACGCTGGACGGCGTCATCGCGCGAAGGTATGATCTGGTCACGGACTTTGGCAAGTTTATGGATCCCATCGCTGATAAGCTGCTCGTGCTGCTGCCCTTTATCCTGCTGGCCGTGCGGGACGGCGGTAGCCTGAACATGTGGGCGGTGATGGTCATGGTGGGCCGGGAGATCGTGGTCAATGGGTTTCGTCTGGCGGCCTCCACGCGGGGCACCGTCATTGCCGCCGACTGGCCCGGCAAGCTCAAGACCATCGTGCAAATGCTGTCCGTTCTGGCCCTGTCGGCGGGTCTGCCCTTTGGCTGGCCGCTGGCGTGGGCCGCTGCCGTGCTTTCCGTCTATTCAGGCATCGCGATGATCGCGCGCCATCGCGTGGTGCTGGAGGAGGGCGCATGATCGCGGAAATTCTATCCGTTGGCACGGAGCTTCTCATGGGCCAAATCGTCAATACGGACGCGCGGTATCTCGCGGCCAGGCTTTCGGAGGCGGGCATTACGCTGCACCGCCAGAGCACCGTTGGCGATAACCCCGTAAGGCTGGCCGAAGCTATTGAGACCGCCCTGTCAAGGGCGGATATTGTCATCACCACCGGCGGGCTGGGCCCAACGGCGGACGATATCACCAAGGAGATGTCCGCGCAAAGCCTCGGCCTTCCGATGCGGCGAAGCGAAGAGGCGGAAAACATGGTGCGCGGCTGGTTTGAAAAGCACGGCCACGCCATGACGGATAATAACCTGCGCCAGGCGGATTTTCCCGAAGGCAGCCGGATCCTTCGCAATGACTTTGGCACCGCGCCGGGCTGTATCATGGAAAAGGACGGCAAGGCCATCATCAATCTGCCGGGCCCGCCGCGCGAGATAATCCCCATGTTTGACGCGTGCGTCATGCCCTACCTGACAGAGCGCGGCGGCTGCCTGATACGTTCCCGATACCTGCGCATCTTTGGCATGGGCGAATCCACGGTCGAGAGCCTGACAGGCGACCTGATGCGCGAGGGTGAAAACCCGACGCTTGCGCCTTACTGTTCCCTCGGCGAGGTGCAGCTTCGGCTCACCGTGCGCTGCCAGTCGCCGGAGGAAGCGCCGCCGCTGCTCGACCCCCTGGAAAAAGAGATACGCCGCCGGGTGGGGGACGTTATATACGCCGTCACGGACGACCCGGGCTATACCATGGAGCGGGCCGTGGCGGAGGCGCTGCTGGCCGCCGGCAAGACCGTCGCCACGGCGGAGAGCTGTACGGGCGGTATGATCGCCTCGCGGCTCGTATCCGTGCCCGGCATCTCCGATGCTTTCCTGGAAGGCTACGTGACGTACGCCAACGCGGCCAAGGAACGCGTGCTGGGCGTTGACCCCCGCACGCTCGCGCGGTTTGGCGCGGTGAGCGAGGAGACCGCCCTGGCAATGGCGGAAGGCCTGCGGCGGCGCTCCGGCGCGGACATTTGCCTGTCCGTCACCGGCATCGCCGGCCCGGAGGGCGGCACGAAGGAAAAGCCGGTGGGCCTTGTATGGCTCGGGCTTTGCACCGGCAAGGGCGCCGAGGCGCGGAGACTTTCGCTTTTCGGGGACCGGGACCGCATCCGTACGCTGGCGTCGCTTCACGGCCTGCACTGGATCTTATGCGCCGCCCGGGAGCAAGGGACGGGGGAACGCCAGGGGGATCCGCACCCTAGCCCCCCCGCTTAAGGGATACATCGCTTCACAATCCATTTTTTTTCATCGCATAACCCTCCACAACAGCGAAAGGAAGATCAGCATGGCAAAGGAAAGCAAGACAAAATCCAAATCAATCAACTTGGGCCTGGACTACGAGGAAAAGAAAAAGGCGCTGAACATGGCCTTGGGCGACATTGAAAAGTCCTTTGGCAAGGGGGCCATCATGAAGCTTGGGGAGCGCGGCGTGGTGGACGTGGAGTGCATTCCCACCGGCTGCCTGGACCTTGACATCGCGCTTGGCATCGGCGGGCTGCCGCGCGGGCGCATCATTGAGATTTATGGGCCGGAATCGTCGGGCAAGACCACGCTGACGCTGCACGTCGTGGCGGAGGCGCAAAAGCTTAACGGCATGGCCGCTTTCATAGACGCCGAGCACGCGCTGGATCCCGTGTACGCCAAAAAGCTGGGCGTGAACATTGACGAGCTCTACGTGTCCCAGCCTGACACGGGCGAGCAGGCCCTTGAAATCTGCGAGGCGCTTGTGCGTTCCGGCGCGATCGACATCGTCGTCATCGACTCGGTGGCCGCCCTGGTGCCCAAGGCCGAGATCGACGGCGACATGGGCGATTCCTTCGTGGGCGTGCATGCCAGGCTCATGTCCCAGGCGCTTCGCAAGCTGGCGGGCATTGTCAGCAAGACAAACTGCATGGTCATTTTTATCAACCAGCTGCGCGAAAAAATCGGCGTTCAGTACGGCAACCCGGAGACCACCACAGGCGGTCGGGCGCTCAAGTTCTACGCGTCCGTGCGGCTGGATGTGCGCCGAGGCGAGCAGCTCAAAAGCGGCACGGCCATCCTGGGCAACCGCACCAAGATCAAAGTGGTCAAAAACAAGGTCGCGCCGCCCTTCCGCGTCGCGGAGTGTGACATCCTCTATGGCGAGGGTATCTCCAGAGAAGGCAGCCTGATGGATATGGCTGTCGCGCACGACATCATTCACAAGAGCGGCTCATGGTTCAGCTACGGCGACCAGCGCATTGGGCAGGGGCGCGAAAGCGTGCGCCAGTATTTAAAGGACAATCCGGAGGTCTTTGATGAAATTGACGCGGTAACGCGCGCCAAGCTCATTGGCGACCCGAGCGCTGTGCGCACGGAGGCCGGCGACGACGGTGCTTCTGCAGAGGATTGAGATGAAGAGCTATCGTAAAGCGCTTACGTTCCATACCCAAACCCGCCGCGCCTACGTCAACATTACGCCGCAGGTCGAGGCCGCGCTGGCGGAAAGCGGCATCAGGGAGGGGCTGTGTCTCGTCAACGCGATGAACATCACGGCGAGCGTCTTCATCAACGACAACGAGAGCGGCCTGCACCGGGATTTTGAGCGCTGGCTCGAAACCCTCGCGCCGGAGAAGCCCCATGACCGCTACGACCACAACGGCTTTGAGGACAACGCGGACGCGCACATCAAGCGTTCCGTGATGGGGCGCGAGGTGGTTGTAGCCGTTACCGCGGGGAAGCTTGACTTTGGAACGTGGGAGCAGATCTTTTATGGGGAATTCGACGGCATGCGGGATAAGCGCGTGCTGGTGAAGATTATCGGGGATTAAAATAAGCGGAAGGCCGCGTCGACGCCGCGTATACGCAAAAACGCAAGGAAAACCAACCGGCTTTCCTTGCGTATCGGCTTCCTCCCCGCGCCCTCTACTGCTCCTGGCTCATTTCAGGCATGCCTCCGCCGTTTTGCTTGTTGTTGTCCAATCTGCTCACGCTCACCTCATACGCTGTTTTCTCCACGATAGAGCCGTCCGGCATCTGCTTTTGATACGGGCGGCTTTGGAGCCTGCCCTCCACGGAGATATGGCTGCCCACGGTCAGCTTTGCCGCGAAGCGCGCGTTCCGCCCCCAGGCGATGCAGGGAATGTAATCGCTCTTGCCAAAGGCCCGGTTGACCGCGAGCATCATGTCCGCAATCTCACGGCCAAAGGGGGTTGTCCGATAGGCCGGGGGCTTGCACAGCGCGCCGGTGAGGTAAACGATGTTGGGGTTGTCCTCCGCCGAGGGGGGGGTCAGCCGCTGCGCGAACGCCGTAATAAGCAGGCGCCCAACGCCATCAACCATTTTATTGTAGGAGCGAACCTGCCCCTCCAGATGCAGCGGCAGGTTCGGCTCGGGCGACACCAAGTCAAGCAGGCGCTCGCTGGCGGTTA
>WRGP01000101.1 GCA_009787135.1 Bacillota bacterium
ACGGCCCCCCTGCTCTTTTTTGTCTCTCAACAAATATTTTAGCAGATTTTCGGGCCGTTTTCATCCCCTTACTTTCATCGAACTCACGTAATTATAGGTATCCAGCGACCACTGAAGCGGAATGAGCCTGAAGCCATGTTGAGCCAAAAGTTTTTCGTCGGAAAAAGAAGTGGTAATGGTCAAAACCAACGGATAGATACAGATAACCGCTATGATGATCAAAACAATATAGACAAATGTCAGAAAAGCCTTGTCGCCGCTGCCCATCCGGATTTTCACACCTTACACCGCCTTTCCTAGAAGAGCCTATATTCATGGTCGTACCGTTTGACCAGGAAGTTACAAAGAAGAACAATCAACATCCCAATGACGCTTTGATAAAGGTTGATGGCGGACGCGAACGCGAAATCCCGGCTTGTCATGAGGGAACGGAACACCAAGGTGTCGATGATGTCCGTCGTGGGAATGAGGATCGGATTGTTCCGGGTCTGCGCCATGATCTGCTGCATGTCTCCGTATAGAATCCGTCCAATGCTCATCAGCGTCAGAACAATCACCGTTCTTTTTAGAAACGGAATCGTAATGGAAAACAACTGCCGGGCTTTGGACGCGCCGTCCACTGTGGCGGCTTCATAATAAGCGGTGTCAATGCCGGCGATTGCCGCCAAGTAAATCACAGAGCTGTATCCCGAAAACTTCCATAGGTTGGTGAACAACAGGATCACCCGCCAATACTGCGGACTCGCATACCATTTCACCTTTTCAAACCCCGTCGACACCAACATGGTGTTGATGGCTCCCTTGTCGGCAAGTAACGCGTATAAGATGGAACCGATTACTACCCAAGACAGAAAATAGGGCAGGAAAACAATGGATTGCATCGTTTTCTTGAAGGCCTTGTTCTTTACCTCGTTCAGGAACAGCGCAAGCGCAATGGCCATTACCGTACCGACCAAGATAAACATAAAGTTCAAAATGATGGTATTGGTCGTAGCGCGCATGGCGCTCATGGGGTTTTTGAAAAAGAACTTGAAATTTTGTAGTCCCACCCACGGGCTGTTGTAAATGCCGTCCCTGACATTGTAGTTTTTGAATACGAGAACAAGGCCCGTCATAGGAAGATAGTTAAACATAAGCATAACTACAATCCCCGGCAAGGCCATTAAATAGTAAAAGTAATCGCCTTTCAGGTTTCGCCAACGCCGCTGCCAAAAAGTTGTATTGACCATGAAACAACCCCCAATCACTGAGGCTACGCATTTATTGTAGCGGTTTTTCCGATGAAGCAGTATAAAAAAATTACTGCATTATTGAACAATAATACGGTTTTGCCCCCAATTGCCATAAAAACACGTGAAGAAGAGTGGGAAGAGGTGCAGCAAATCTATCACATTAATAATAGCGGGTACGGAGAACGTTTACAGGCAATAGCGATCATACTGGCGGAAGAAGAATTTGTAGGACAGGAACGAGTCTGTGATTTCATAAAATTCTTGAGCGATGAAAAGGGTGAGCAATGCTACGGTATTCGGATCGTACCCCGCCGGGACCTCCGGGTATGGGCCGGAAGCCAGGTAGACAGTTGAACCTGCTAAAGCGCGCGCGCCAGGCGACGGACCCGCGGCAATCGGGGTCACCGGAGGGGATATTGAGAAAGCGCTCCCAGCATCTCTCCTTGCCCCGCAAAGTATGTCGCGGCAACAGAATCTATTCGCGTTACAATGGGCGCGCTTGCCGCTTTTGTGTATGCTGGCATTGCGATTCGACGCACATTTATGCTTGTACCGCAACCCTCCGCATGCTATAATCTCACATGGTGGCGCTTTCACACACTTTGAATGAGGAGGATTAAGCATGTGGATGGTGATTCACATGGCCAAGTCAAAAACCCTCGCGCTCAGTGTCTGCGAGCAGCTGGAGCGGGAAGGGTTTCTGGTGAAACTTAGCCCTGTGTACCGCGGCATAAGCGATGAGGATAACTACTTTGAATTGATGGTTCCGGAGTCGGAAGCGGCTGAGGCGCGGCAGGTGCTTCTGGACCGTGGGCTATGCTAAGGGGAGCGAGAGGGATCATGAAGAGAATTGCGGTTTTAACGAGCGGGGGCGACGCACCGGGCATGAACGCCGCGGTGGTTTCTGTGGCGCGCTCGGCGGCGCTGCATGACGTGCGGCTGATCGGCGTCATACGCGGCTATAACGGCATCATCCGGCAAGATGAAAAGCTGATGCGCGCGTTTTTCGCGGGCGCGAAGAAGGTTATTGGCGACAATGAAGAGGACCTGGACATGCTTGCGGCGCTGAAAAAGGCGGTCAGCGGTTCCATGGGCGGCGCGTTTCCAGATTTCCGGCCGCTTCTGAACAAGTATCAGGGCCAGTTTTGCCTGGCGAATGATTTCGATGATTTCCTCCGGAAGTATCCGGAGTTTATGGGCGACTTTGTAAGCCTGGACCTTGACACGGTGCTGGACATTGCCGACAGGCCGGGCACACACCTGCGCACGGCGCGCTGCGAAGCATTTCTCAACCCCGTTGTTCGGCTTGCCGGCGTGTTAAACCTGACTGCCATTGGCGTGGAAGGGCTGGTCGTTATCGGGGGTGACGGCAGCTTTAACGGCGCTACCCGTCTGTGCGAGCTGGGCATGCCCTGTGTGGCCATCCCGGGGACGATTGATAACGACCTGGCCTACACGGAGATGACGCTGGGATATGATACGGCCGTGAACGTCTGCGTGCAGGCGGTTCGGCAGATCCGCGCCACGTCCCGCTCGCACGACCGGCCGCATGTGGTGGAGGTGATGGGGCGCGCGTGCGGCGATATCGCGCTGCGCACGGCGGTCGCCACCGGCGCGGAGATCGTTATCGTGCCGGAGGTGCCCTGGAGCGTTGAAGAGGTGGCCAAGAAGCTGCAAAAGGAGATTGCGGGCGGCAATTACCGCGCGACGGTGATTGTGGCGGAGGGCGCGTATGAATCTATGGCGCCGTTTGATGTATATGGTTTTTTGATGGAGCGCGGCAAGCAGTGTTACCCGGGCGAGACGATCAGCGCCCACCGCCTGGCGTCCATTCTCAAGCGCCTGTGTTATGATAAGGACAAGCAGTGGGTGGAGGTCCGCTCCACGGTGCTGGGGTATACGCAGCGCGGCGAATCGCCTTCCGCCTATGACGCGGCTTTCGCGTTTGAGGCGGGCAACCGGGCGGTGGAATTGCTGCGAAAAAACGAAGAAAATGTCGTCATCGGCGTAAAGGAGGGCCGCGTGTTCTCCATGCCGATCTTTCAGGCGCTGAAGCTGCAGGATAAGCGCAAGGATTTCTTTAACCGCAGGCTTTACAATTTGGTGAATATACTATGAACAACGGGGCCGTGCGGCGCTTGCCAAAGACGCCGGCAGCGGGGGAGAGCACAGCCTTCCATATACTTCGTGAAGTATAGGCGAAGTTGGCTGCCATTGCAAAAACCACGTCAGTACGGCGCCGCGCCTATATTCTCTTAAGGCGGCATAGCTGTACTGAAAATTGACAAACCGACCTGCCGTACACTATAGTATAAAAAAGCATTGTTAAAGAGGTGAATATGTTGGCGGCAATTGACATTGCCAAGGTGGACGCGATTGTTAAGCAATATCCGGATCCTGCGGACAGCCTGATCGCGGTGCTGCAGGATGTACAGGACGCTTACGGATATCTGCCGGAGTCAATCCTTTTGCGCGTCTCGAGCCTTTCGGGCATTCCCGCGGCGGCCTTGTCGGGCGTGGCGACTTTCTACGCGCAGTTCCGGCTCACCCCCCCCGGTATATACCAGATTCTGGTGTGCATGGGCACGGCCTGCCACGTCAATGGCGCGGGTACGGTGGCCGAGGCTGTGGAAGAGGCGCTCGGCGTTCAGGCGGGCGTTACGACGGCGGACGGCCTGTTTTCGTGGGAAAAGGTGGCCTGCCTCGGGTGCTGTTCGCTCTCGCCCGTGATGATGGTAAACGGCCGCGTCTATGGCAAGCTGACCCGCGAGCGCGTGCGGGAGGTTCTTCAAGCCATACGGGAGGAAGCGCTGAAACACGCGCCGGGAGGTGACAGCTGATGCGGTTTATGCTGGGGTATGGCAGCTGCGGCATTGCCGCGGGCGCGGAGCGGGTGGCGGACGCGATGGAAGAGGCGCTCCATGGCAGCGGAAACCGGCTGGAAAAGGTCGGCTGCGTGGGCATGTGCTTCGCGGAGCCGATGATGCTCTTCATCGACGACAATGGAAACGAGCAGTATTACGGTTCCTTAGAGGCCCAAGATATGAAACCGCTGTGCGCGGCGCTGCTGAGGGGCGAAATACCGGAGGATAAGCGGCTTACAGGCGAGGCGCTGTCCTTTCTCAAGGGTCAGACACGCGTCGTACTGCGAAATTGCGGGCGGATTGATCCGGAGAGCCTCTCATCCTATGAGGCGGCAGGCGGGTATGAAGCGCTTCGGAGTGCCCTTGCGGGGGAACCGCGGGCGATTATTGAGACGCTAAAGGTTTCGGGCCTTCGCGGGCGTGGCGGCGCGGGTTTTCCAACCTTTAGGAAATGGCAGGCCGCGCGGGATGCTGTCGGAGAGACAAAGTACATCGTGTGCAACGCGGACGAAGGGGATCCCGGCGCGTTTATGGACCGCTCGCTTCTGGAAGGGGACCCGCACACCCTGCTGGAGGGTATGATGCTGGCCGGGTACGCGGTCGGCGCGGCCGAAGGGCTGATTTATGTGCGGGCGGAGTATCCGCTGGCCGTCCATAGGCTTCAGGTCGCCATCGACGCGCTCCGCGCCGCGGGGTTGCTGGGCGAAAACATTCTGGGCAGCGGCTTTTCCTTTGATATTCGCATGCTCAAGGGCGCGGGCGCGTTTGTATGCGGCGAGGAGACGGCTCTGCTGGCCTCGCTGGAGGGCGGGCGCGGCATGCCGCGTTTCAAGCCGCCCTTTCCGGCGGAGTCCGGCTACCATGGGTGCCCGACCAACATCAACAACGTTGAAACCTACGCGAACGTGCCGTGGATACTTTTGCATGGCGGCGAGGCGTTTGCCGCCATGGGCACGGCGGATTCGAAGGGAACCAAGGTATTCGCCATGGCCGGCAAGGTCAAGCGCGGCGGCCTGGTGGAGGTGCCGATGGGGCTGACGCTGCGTCAGATTCTCTTTGACATCTGCGGCGGCGTGCGGGACGACAGGGCGATTAAAGCCGTGCAGATCGGCGGCCCGTCCGGCGGGTGCCTGCCTGCGGCGCTGCTGGACACGCCCATTGACTATGCGTCCATCGGCGCGACGGGCGCGATCATGGGTTCCGGCGGGCTTATCGTCATGGACAATACCGCCTGCATGGTGGATATGGCCCGTTTTTTTATGGAGTTTACGAG
>WRGP01000102.1 GCA_009787135.1 Bacillota bacterium
TCCTCTGTGGCGGGCTCGAATTTGCGCGGATCGATCTGCAGGCTGAGCAAATTTTTTTGGGGGGGGGATTTTGACATGTTTTCCACGTTCACACCTTACCCTAACTCAATTCTGGGGTCCATGATCTTATAGAGCATATCGCTTAGGAAATTCATGAGGATGATCATGAACGCCAAAAAAATGGTCACACCCATGATCATCATATAATCGGTCCGCTGGATGCTGTTGACGAACAGCCTTCCCAGGCCCGGCACGGAAAAAATATTTTCCACCACCATGCTGCCCGTGAGAATGAACGCCATCATCGGGCCGGCGTATGTGATAACCGGGCTGAGCGCGCATTTGAGCGCGTGCTTGAAGATGACCTTTCGGTTTTTGAGGCCCTTGGCCCGGGCGGTCCGGATGTAGTCCTGCCCCAGCACATCCAGCATGCTGGAGCGCTCCAGTTTGGTGATGTAGGCCATCGGGTACAGGCACAGCGAAACGACAGGCAGCGTAAGCCCGCCCGGCTGGCTGCCCAAGGTCGGAAACCATCTGAGCTTGAGGCCGAAGAAGAGCAAAAGCAGCGTGGCGTCCACAAACGACGGTGTGGAGATCAACGCCGTCGTAACCACCTGGATGATTTTGTCGATCCAATTTCCCCTGTTAAGCGCCGCCACGGCGCCCAGGATGACGCCCAGGGCCACCGCGATGGCCGCGGCGCCAAGCCCAATTCTGGCGGAATAGCTCAGGCCGTCCCTGATCAGGCCAAACACCGTGCTGCCCACCCAGGCGGTGGAAAGCCCGAAATCCAGGCGGAGTATGCTCTTGAGGTAGTTCAAAAACTGTATGGGAACCGGTTTATCAAAGCCGTACTTGGCCTCCAGCGCGGCGATGGTGGCGTCCGATTTCGCTTTTTCAGAGCTGAAGGGGCTGGCGGGGACAGCATGCATGGTAAAAAAGGTAATCAGGATCACCAGAAAAATCGTGAGTAACGCCATGCCAAACCGTTTAAGCGTATAAATGGCGAACTTTCTATTCATGCCAAACCCTCCCGCAAAAAAACAGAACAATCCAACGATAGATAGTATACCGTATTCTACTGTACCACCGGAGAATTGTCAAATGACTCCGCTTAGTATCCGTCCTCAGGCCTCCTCCTCGCGCAGCAGCCGCGCCGCGCCTATAACATCCTCCACAGGCAAACTGAACACCACGCCGTTGGCGTCCGTGCTACGCCCCGCCGCTTGGCAGACAGCTTCCATAATCGCCCGCTTGTCCTCGTGTTTGGTCAAAATGAGAAGCATCTCTTTTTCAGGCTGTATGGTGATGCCAAAAAACTTCTCCGCCTCCTCTACGCTCGCGCCACGCGCGTGCAGCACGGTGCCGCCCCGCGCTCCCGCGGGACGCGCCGCGTCCATAACGTCGTCGGCATGTCCGGAATCCACAATGGCGATAATCAATTCATGCGGTTTTGCGTTCCCCACCATATTTTGGTTCTCCTTTCCGTCACTCACCGGGCCGGGCTCAGCCGCGGCGTCCAGCATGGCGAGGGCATGCCGGCCCCCAATGCTGCTAATGGGAATGGTAAACGCGATGCCATGGCCCGGGTTATCAAATTGAAGCGTATTCTTGAGCTTGTGCAAGGCCCGGTGTACATGCCACTCCGGCAGCACCGTCAATACAATATCCTTCGACGTCTCGCCGATGCCCAAAAGATCCAATATTTCCGTCTTGGCAGTGCCGCGCCCCAAAACAATCCGGTGGAACAGCACCCCGTCCGCGAGCAAAAGGTTCACGGCCGTCTGCCCCTTGCCCCGGTCCACTATGGTCATAAGCAGCTTCAAATGCAGCGGACGGTTGGTTTCCATATTCGCCGGGGTCCGCTCGCATGTGTTTTCATTACACATCAATAATCACCACATCCTCATCATCCATCTCCGCCAACGTCGCTGCCATTCCCTCCCGCCTGGCCTTGAAGCGGTAGATAAGCCCCAGCCCCTGGATCGTCAAAAGCGGGGTCATGGCGACCATTGAGACCACACCAAACGCGTCGAGCATGATGTTCCCGCCACGCGCCGCGCACGCGCCCATCGTAAAGGGGAGCAGGAACGTGGCCGTCATCGCGCCGGACGCCACGCCGCCGGAGTCAAAGGCAATGGCGGTAAAAATGGGCGGCACAAAAAAAGTCATCAAAAACGCCAGCATATACCCTGGCGCGAGCAGCCACCAGATGCTGACGCCCGTCAGGACGCGGGTCAAGGCCAATCCCACCGAGCATGAGACGCCAATGGAAAGGGAGAGCATCATCGCCCGCTTGGAGATCGAGCCGCCCGTCAGCAGCTCCACCTGCTCATTGAGCACATGCACCGCAGGCTCCGCCGCCACAATGAAATAGCCGACGACCATGCCAACGGGGATCAGTATCCACGCGTACGCCTTGGATCCGATCAACTGGCCAATCAAGGTCCCAACCGGCAGAAAACCTACGTTCACGCCCGTTAGGAACAGCACAAGCCCCAGATAGGTATAGGCCGAACCAACGCATATTCTAAGAAGCTGGCGCTTGGATAGCTTCAGATACGCAAACTGAAAAAACAGAAACCCGCCGGCAATGGGCAACAGCGCGATGGCGACCTCGGCGAAAAAATCGGGAAACGCCTTGCCAAAGAGTATCAAAGCCTCCCGCGTGTCCATAGGGTTTGCCATGACGCTCAGCTCGTTTTCCACCGCGCCGGGGAAGAAAACCCCCAGTATCATCATCGCCAAAATGGGCCCCACGGAACCCATTGCCACCAGGCCAAAGCTATCGCCTTGCGCGTTCTTCCCCCCGCGGACGCTGGACACGCCCACGCCAAGCGCCAAGATGAACGGCACCGTAATCGGCCCTGTCGTCACCCCGCCGGAATCATAGGCCACGGGCACATAGTTCTGGTTGGTAAAGATGCCCGCGCCAAACACGACGGCGTAGAAAATAATCAGAAGGTAGGAAAGCTTCTTTTGAAATACGATCCGCAAAAAACCAATCACCAGAAAGATACCCACGCCAAGCGCCACGCAGCCAATGAGCAGCATGCTTGGGATGCCGGGCACCTGCCTTGCCAGCACCGCCAGATCCGGCTCGGCCATGGTGACGAAGAAGCCCATCACAAAGGCTACCGAAACCATTAGCTTCAGGCTCTTTTTCTTTGTGACAAGCGCGCCGATATGCCCCCCCATGGGCGTCAGCGACATCTCCGCACCCAGCGTGAACAATCCCATGCCTATAATCAGCATCAGCGCGCCAAGGACAAAAATCCCCAGCGTTCCCATAGGAATGGGGACGATTGTAAAGCTCAGCAGCGTGACGATCAGCGTGATCGGCAGTACGGACTTAAGAGCTTCCTGAATCTGTTCCTTTAGTTTTAGATTCAATCGCTTTCCCCCATTCTGAGCAAACGCGACGTGCGTTACCGGCTCAAACCAAGTTACGCCAAACGCGCGGCCGCAGTTTCATACCGCGCCGGCGACTGCCCCCGCCCATTCTCCCTCCATGGGAAAAGGCTGACCCGGCGCGCGTCGCCTCTTCAAAGCTTGCGCGCATACAGACCCCGCCCTTTCAACGTCGTTCTGGGCCAAAGGGGAACGGCCCAGCCGGCAGAGAACCCTCGCATGCAGAGGTGCAGGAAGTGAGAGGGACCAAGAGCAAGGTAAACACAGGCACGCTTCGTTTCAGCAGGGTATGTACCGCGCCAGATTCAAACAATCTTTTTTTCAGTATATCATACTATGGAATCCATCGCAATTCGTAAATACGACAAAGGGTGGCAAATCACGGCCGCAAATCACGAGCAAAAAAAATATTGACATTTAGCCTATTCTACTATAGAATATCTTTGTTTGGCGCCCGTAGCTCAGCTGGATAGAGTGTTTGACTACGAATCAAAAGGTCGTGAGTTCGAATCTCGCCGGGCGCGCCAGAAAAATCCCTTGAAAACACAGTGTTTTCAAGGGATTTTTTGTTTTTAAACATGGAAGATAATGACATGCGGGCCTTCTTGCGAATGCGCTATTTGGAAAGGCTGATCTGGACGAAGATTCGCAAGATGATGCGGATTAAGTATGTATCCTCTGATACGTTGCGAATGCGTATTGAAAGATTTCTAAAAAAAATTAGACCTGTTCGCATTGTTCATGTTATAGCAACCTTGGCGAGGGCCAAAATTGATGATTCGGCTGTGCGGGAGGCAAAAACGATATAGCGGGCATCTTCTATCGTACATAAAAGGCCCGCTACACTGAGTGGGCCTTACAGTACAATGGGAACTTAATGACCATTGACCATTGCGATTAGGGCGTTTTGCAATATGGCAGACAAACTTAAATGGCGTGCCGCCGCCTCCTCGTCCAGCCATTGCGGCAAAGATACCGTCCGACGAACTGCTGGACTTTTACGTTGTTTGGCATACACCTCGGGATCGGCATCAATCAAGGCAACAAAGCGTTCGCCATCTACCTTGATTGTATTTACGGAACTTGGAGTGGGTATCGGTTTCTCAAGCATTTCCTGCGTATCCAGCCACAAGGCCAAAGCATCCCGCGCCATATACATAGCGTTGGCTAAATCTTTGCCTTCTGTTGTGCATTCCAAGTCCGGAAAGTCGATGGTAATACTGCCATCTTCGTTTGGTGAAAAGATTGCCGGGTAAACTTGAATCATAAAACTTACTCCTTTCTCGTGGGGATGAAGGCCAGGCTGCTTATGGTTGCCTGGCCCTACGGAGGATTATCTTGGCCGTTTCATCATTGACCTCTGTGTGGCGCGGTACTTGTTCTTGACGTTTCCCCGGCTTGTAGTATACCGTATGTTCGGAGAGCCTTCACGCAGAAATTTGTATCCGCACCTTTCGAGTTCAAGAATTAGGTCGCTTTGCTTCACGGCGGCACCTCCTTATGCATATATTATAATACGTAATTTACGCAATGTAAAGAAGTTTCATAAAATGTTTTTACTTATACTAAAAAAGTTTGTTGAGCAAAAAGCATAGGTTAGCACACACGAAATGTAACTGGAAATATCACATAGTATTACCAACTCTATGTTATTTTACCGTTCCTGTTGGAAAATCGAAACGATTATATATAACGCATAAGGCGATATATATAATCCTGTTTTTGATTCGCACATTTGTAAACTTCGAGATTTTGAAGTATAATAATACCTACACAATCATGGAGGTGTGGACATGGAATATTTAACGGTCAAAGAAGCGGGCGAAAAATGGGGAATTTCCGCAAGGATGGTAACTTATTACTGCGTTGACGGGCGAATAAAGGGTGCAGAGAAAAAAGGCAATCTATGGCTTGTTCCGGCTAACGCAGAAAAGCCGCAGGACGGCAGGAGAAAAGAATCTGACGGGAGGGCT
>WRGP01000103.1 GCA_009787135.1 Bacillota bacterium
GTTCGCTTGAAATGATCGAAAGAGACCCATGGCTTGCGCCCTTTGAGGCGGAGATTCGATACCGCCTCGCCCGCCATGCGGCCATGCGCCGCAGGCTCTTGCCCGACGGCGGTCGGCTTCGGGATTTTGCCAATGGCCATCTTCATTACGGCATCCATCTCACGCCGCAGGGGTGGGTGTTTCGGGAATGGGCGCCGCATGCCAAATCCCTGCACCTGATCGGCGATTTTAACGATTGGAACCGCGAGTCGCATCCCTTGCTCCGCAAAGATGAGGCCACATGGGAAATTTCCCTGCCAGGCGTCAAGTCACTCTGCCACGGCCAGCATGTGCTGGTGGAGGTGGAAGGCGCGGATGGCGTGCGGCGCGATCGGATCCCGATATACATTCACCGCGTCGCGCAAAGGCGGGACACCAAAAATTTTGTGGGCGAAATCTGGGCGCCTGACAAGCCGTTCGCGTGGACGGACGCGTCGTTTAGCCCTGTGCGCGCCAAGCCTCCGCTGGTGTATGAGGCGCATATCGGCATGGCGAGCGAGGAAAGCCGGATCGGCACGTACGAGGAGTTTACGCGTGACATACTGCCCCGCATTCAAAAGAGCGGCTATAACTGCGTCCAGCTCATGGGCATTATGGAGCACCCGTATTATGCTTCCTTTGGCTATCAGGTTACGAATTTTTTTGCGGCCAGCGCGTGGTATGGCACGCCAACGGATTTAAAAAACCTGATCAACACCGCGCACGAGATGGGTATCGCCGTGCTGCTGGATCTCATTCACGCCCATGCCAGCGCCAACTATGCCGAGGGTATCGCGGATTTTGATGGCACGGACAGCCAATTTTTCCATGCGGGCAGCAAGGGGTTTCACCCCGCCTGGGGCAGCCGCGTGTTTGATTATGATCGCCCGCAGGTGCTGCACTTTCTTTTGTCCAATATCAAATACTGGATGACGGAATTTCATTTTGACGGCTTCCGCTTTGACGGCGTAACCTCCATGCTCTATCAGGATCATGGGCTGGGCAAGGCGTTCGTCAGATACGACGATTATTTTGACGGAAACCTGGATATGGGCGCGGCCGTCTATTTGATGCTGGCTAACGAGCTGACGCACAGCCTCAAGCACAACGCGCTGACCGTCGCGGAGGATGTCAGCGGCATGCCGGGCCTGTGCCTGCCAGTGCGCGAGGGCGGCTTTGGCTTTAGCTATCGCTTAGGCATGGGCGTGCCGGACTTTTGGATTCGTACGCTGGAAAAGCGCGATGAGGACTGGGATATGCACCAAATGTGGCATGAGCTCACCACCCGCCGCCCCGGCGAGCCTGTCATTGGTTACAGCGAATGCCATGATCAGGCGATCGTGGGGGACAAGACACTCCTGTTCCGCCTGGCGGACGCGGCCATGTATACCGACATGGAAAAGACGACCCATGGGCAGGTGATTGACCGCGCGATGGCGCTCATCAAAATGATCCGCCTGATTACCCTTACGCTCGCGGGGGAGGGGTATCTCAATTTCATGGGCAACGAGTTCGGCCATCCGGAATGGATTGATTTTCCGCGCGAGGGTAACGGCTGGAGCTATTATTACGCCAGACGCCAGTGGTCCCTGGGGGATAATAATTTGCTGAAATACGAGTGGATACGTGATTTTGACCGCGCGATGCTTAACCTCATCCGGGCCTGCGGCGTTCTGGAGGCGACGGACCTGCAGAGCCTGTGGGTGGAGCCGGGGGCGAAGCTGCTCTGCTTCCGCAAGGCGGGGCTTATTTTCCTGTTCAACTTCCACCCAACGCTCTCGCAGTCGGCGTTTTATGTGCCGGTGCGCATGCGCAACCGCTATCAGGTCATTTTTTCCACGGACGAGCCGCGCTTTGGCGGAGAGAACCGGATCGACATGGAGTTTATTTATCAGACCGGGCAGGATCCAAAGCTTGGTGAAGGCTTTCAAATATACGTGCCATGCCGTACGGCCATGGTGCTCACGGCGAGAGGATAATGGAGGAACCGTAGGGTTGTATGATGAGAAGGCATAAACGCGCGCTCTATGCCCTGCTCCTTCCGCCGCTGCTGGCGCTTACCGGCTGCGGCCGGCCGGCGCGGGGCGCTGAGGTTGCGGTTCTTGATATTGGCAAGGCGGACGCGATCATCATCACCAGCGGGAACCACGCCGTGCTTATCGACGCGGGGGAGGAAGACGACGGCGAAAAAATACTGGCGTATTTGAAAGAGAAGAAGATAAAGGCCCTGGACGCGATGATCATTACCCATTTTGACAAGGATCACGTGGGCGGCGCCGACTGGGTGCTGTTCGGCGTCCCCGTAGGTACGGTGTATGACGCTAACTACGAATCCGCCAGCAAGCAGTATAAGCAGTTTATAAGCGCTATCCAGGCGGCTGACGTGCCGCGCGTCCGCGTTGTCAGGGAGATGACCCTATCCTTTGGGAATCTGGCGCTCACGCTGATGCCTACGGCACTGGTGTCGGAAGACGAAAACGACTTGTCGCTCGTGGTGTCTATGTCGGATGGCCGCCATACTTTTCTCTTTATGGCCGACGCCACGGAGCCGCGCATCGCGGAACTGCTCTCGGGCGGGATTTTGCCGCATGATTTTGTAAAGATGCCGCACCATGGGCGGTATGAGAAAAACTTGCCGGCTTTTCTGGATGCCGTGCGGCCTCGTGTTGCCGCCATCACCGACGGGAAAGAAAAGACCGCGGATGACGAGACGCTAAAGGCGCTTGCCAGCAGGGGAGTGGAAACATACGCTACCAGGAACGGGCGTATTCTTTTGAACAGCGACCGGAAGGGGCTTCACGCTCGGCAATAGATTCATTATTCATACCTTGATTTCGACCCATTTTCCCCCGTGAAAGCGGCGGTAGACGCAAACGAGGCGGACGGACATATCGATGATGCTCGCGCCCCAGGCGCCCATGAGCCCCAGGCCAAGGAAATGGATGCTCGCAAAGGCAAGCGTCGGCCGAATGACGGTGACGCACAAGAGCATCACCGCGGCCACAAAGCGCGTGTCGCCTGCGCCGCGCAGCGCGCCCGAGATGACGACGGAGCTCATCTGCAGGGGCTGAAACGCCGCGACCATAAACATGAGCTGGGTGGCCATCGCCAGAACGACCGCGTCGTCCGTAAAAAGGGAGATAAATGGGTGGCGCAGCAGCACGATGACGGACGCCAGGAACAGCGCGGCCAGCATTGCCATGCGTTGAGATATTTTGCCATAGATCATGGCGAGGTCAGGGCGGTTTTTGCCGAGCATTTGCCCAACGAGCGAGGTGCCCGCCACGCCTATGCCGTCCCCGAAATTAAAGGAGATGTTGAGGAACTGCACGCAAATTTGATGCGCGGCAAAAGCCATGGTGCCAAGATCCGCCACAAGGCGCGCATAGGCAAAAAAGCCAATGCGCAGCGCGATCTGCTCAAATACCGCGTTGCCGCCAACTTTGACGATGGCGGATAGGCTGTCTTTTTTCAGCCGCCAGTCGCTGTGCCGAAGGTTTACATGCAGGAAGCGGCCAACGCTCCCTTTGGAAAGGATGGAGTAGACGCTCAGGAAGAACCCCATGACAAAGCCAATTACCGTGGCGATGGCCGCGCCGGCGACCCCCAGGCGCGGAAAGCCAAGGTTACCGTTGATGAGCAGCCAGTTTAGCATGATGTTGACGGCGTTCGACACAATGTTCACATATAGCGCGATGCGCGTATTGCCCACGCCGCGCTGCGCCGCGTTGACGCAAAGCATCAGCCCGTTGAGCGGCAGTATGGCGTTAACGATCAGGAAGTACGTGCGGGCAAGCTCGATGGTGTCGTCTTGCGCGCCGGCCAGGCGCATCAAGGGCTTTGCCAGCGGAAGGCAGATGGCCATGACAACGATGGATAGCAGGACGATGATCACCAGGGCGTTTCGAAGGGCTTCGTTCGCTTTGTCCTGCCGTCCTTCGCCCTTGCGGCGCGCGATCACGGCTGTTACGCCGATGTTGAGAGCAAAAAAAATGGACAGCACCAGCATGCGCGGCTGGCCAGTCAGCCCAACGGCGGCAAGGGCCTCGGGCCCTAAGCCGCCGACCATCATGGTATCGACAGAACCGACAAGGGAGACGAGCACCATCTCCATCACGGAAGGCAGGGCGATGCGCATGACGTCCCGGTACGCGTCCTTTGAGGCGGGGATATCGCCGATACGCTGACTTTGAGGGAGCATCTTTTCTACGGAAAACAGGCCGCAAAGCATACCGATCAAGAGCAAAACCTCCCTTACGCGTGAGCACAGTATACATACTCCGGCACGAGAATGCAACCTTTTGGGTTTCCCGCGAAGAAACCGTTTACAAGGCTGGCGCCCGCATTCGCGCCAAACGCCGCCGGCGCGGCGGCCTTTCCGCGCACGAGCATGCTTGCGCGGTTTCATGCGTTTGCGGATTTAAGCCGCCTTACTCTCTCCCCCTCTGTTTTTTCGCCATAACGGCTTGGAATCATTGTGCGAAGCTTTGTTCCGTAAAAACCAGGGAACGCCGCGCAGATAGATAAAAGTGTCAAAAAAGGGCATGGGAAATTATACAAAAAGGATTTACATTGTACACGGCGCTATGCTATACTGCAAATAGTTGGAATGGAGTGAAGCCGGCAGTATCGGCGCCAAACAAAAAACGTTTGAGAGTACGGAGCGTTTTCTGTTTTCAGCACCCCAAATCTCCATTCGCATAATGTGAAAATAGTAGGAGGGAAAAGAATGAAATTCCGTACTTGGTTAGCCCTGCTTCTGACCGTTTGCCTGATGCTGCCCGTTGGCCTTGCCGCCGCGGAATCGGTCACCGAGCTGCCCCGAAACGAGACGCTGTATATCAACGGCCTGCAGTGGGGTTCGATCAACGGCTGGAACGCGGTCGCCAACAACGACATGAACAACCCGTTGGTCATCGGCCAGGGAACCGCCTTTACCGGCGGCGCGCGTGTGACGATGTTCGAGACCTTGTATATGTACAACATGCTCGACGGTTCGCTCGTTCCGCTGCTCGCCGACGGCCCTTATGAGTGGAACGACGATTTGACCGAAATGACGGTCAAGATCAAGCCCGCGGCGAAGTGGAGCGACGGTACGCCCGTCACCGCCGAGGACGTGGCCTATACCTTCAAGACCAACGTTACGTACGCGAGCAACGTCGGCACGGGCTTTGGGCCTTATGTCGCCAGCGTCGAGGCGGTCGATCCGGCGACCGTGCTCATCAAGGCGGCGCTGACCGAGGACGGCAAGCCTGTCAACCCGCTGTATGTCGTCTCGTTCATTGAGGCCAGCTATGTGCTGCAAAAGGCGTGGCTTGAGACGCTGGAAGAGCGCAACGGCTATGACGCTGTCGCGATCATGCGGGATCCGGCTGACGATATCGTATCGTCCGGCCCATACGGCAAGCTTTTCGCGGATGACACCAAGACCGTTATCGTCCGTGACGATAGCTACTGGGGCCAGGACG
>WRGP01000104.1 GCA_009787135.1 Bacillota bacterium
ACAGCCTGGACCACCTTCTGCTGTACGGCCCGCCGGGCCTTGGCAAGACGACGCTCGCCTCCATCATCGCCGCGGAGATGGGGCAGAACATCCGCATCACCTCCGGCCCGGCCATCGAGCGGCCCGGCGATCTCGCGTCCATTCTCACAAATCTCTCCACGGGCGATGTGCTCTTCATCGACGAAATCCACCGCCTTTCCCATTCCGTGGAGGAGGTGCTTTACTCCGCCATGGAGGATTACGCGCTGGACATCATGATCGGCAAAGGCCCCAGCGCCAGATCCATCCGCGTGGACCTGCCCCGCTTTACCCTCGTGGGCGCGACGACGCGCGCGGGCCTGCTCACCGCGCCGCTGCGCGACCGGTTTGGCATCCTTTTCCGGTTGGAGCTGTACACCACGGACGAGCTGGCGCGGATCGTCGCCAATTCCGCCCGGGTTCTGGGCGTCTCGGGCGATCACGACGGCCTTGCCGAAATCGCCCGCCGGTCGCGCGGCACGCCGCGCATCGCCAACCGCCTGCTGCGCCGCGTGCGCGATTTCGCGCAGGTGCGGGCGGAGGGCAGCATCACGCTGGACGTGGCGCGGGAGGGCCTTAGCCTGCTTGCCATTGACGACCTTGGCCTTGACCGCGTCGACCGCGCGGTGCTGGAAACCATGATCCAAAAATTCGGCGGCGGGCCGGTAGGGCTGGACACCCTGGCCGCCACCACCGGCGAGGATGCCACGACCATTGAGGACGTCTACGAACCCTACCTTTTGCAGCTTGGCTTCCTCATGCGCACGCCCCGTGGCCGTGTCGCCACGCCCTCGGCCTATGAGCACATGAAGCTGAAGCCCCCCGCGCCAAGTTTTCTAAACGACCAGCTTAGGATGATGATCGACGATGCGGACGAGTGATTTTTTCTATGACCTGCCCCAGGCGCTGATCGCGCAGACACCCATAGAACCGCGCGACGCGAGCCGCCTGCTCGTGTGCGACCGGGCGGGCAGCCGCCCGCCCCAGCACCGCGTGTTCCGTGAGCTTATCGGCTATCTGCGCCCCGGTGACGCGCTCGTCATCAACCACACCAAAACCATCCCCGCCAGGCTCATAGGCCGGCGTGCCGAGACGGGCGGAACGGCGGAGTTTCTGCTCCTTCGCAGGCTGGACGCCCATACGTGGGAAGCGCTCGTGAAGCCGGGCCGCAAGCTGCGCCCCGGCGCAAAGTGCGTCTTTGGAGACGGCGCGCTAACCGCCACAGTGCTTGAACACACCTCCGCCGAGGGCGGGCGGCTCGTCCGCTTTGATTATGAAGGCGTGTTTGAAGCCCTGCTGGACAGGCTCGGCGCCATGCCGCTTCCCCCCTACATCCGCGCGAAGCTTTTGGATCCGCAACGCTACAACACCGTCTACGCCAAGTTCGACGGTTCCGCGGCCACGCCCACGGCCGGGCTTCACTTCACGCCGGAGCTGCTTTCGCGCATCGCGGAAAAGGGCATAGACATCGTGCCCATCCTGCTGCATGTAGGGCTTGGCACATTTCGTCCCGTTAAGGCGGAGGAGGCCGAAGGCCATGTAATGCACGCGGAGTATTACGAGGTCTCAAGCGACGCGGCGGACAGGCTGAACGCCGCGCGCCGCCAAGGCGGGCGTATCGTGTGCGTGGGCACCACGGCCGTGCGCACGCTGGAGACGGTCACCGGCGCGGACGGCATTGTAAGGCCAGGCGTGGGCTATACCAGCATTTTCATCACGCCAGGCATGCCCTTCCACGCTACCGACGCGCTGATCACCAACTTTCACCTGCCCGAGAGCACGCTGCTCATGCTCGTGTCCGCGTTCATGGGGCGGGAAAACGCGCTGCAAGCGTATGCCGTGGCCATGCGGGAGGGGTATCGTTTTTTTTCGTTTGGCGACGCGATGCTGATCATGGATCTTCAAAATGCTTTTCAATCGCGTTACATGCACGCGAGAAAAGTAACTTGACAATTCTTTCATGAATCCATTACAATAATTCTACCAATTGTGACAGGAGCGAAAAATTATGAAAAAAATTACTTGTACCCTGCTTATGCTTGCGCTGCTGCTAACCACCGTCGCGGCCCTCGCGGCCCCGCCCGAGCCGGGCAGCCTTACCGTCACGCGAACGAGCATTCGTGGCAACACCTCGTGGACGCGTGAATCCTTTCCCGAAATCTGGATCACGCCCATTTTCGCCGAGTATATCATACAAGGCAAGGAACAATACCCGCCCAAATTCCTCTGCATCACCCCGCCTGATAACGCGTACCCCTTTGGGTTTCGCTCGGATAGCGCGTGGTTTATAGACCATGATACGCTCCTCCAATACGATTACTTCGCCTATGACCGCTATTCCTTCGAAGTCTTTTTGGAGAAGGCTGATCCAAGCTATACGATCGCGGACGGGTCAGACGGCGTGGCCATGTACGTCAATCCGGAGAACCTCCGCGCCTATGGTTTGATCGATATCAAAGAGTTCTTTGGCGGCACTAGCAGGCTGGAGGTCAGGCTTTCCAGCTATGACCGTACGGCCACAGCCGATCAGATGGCGGCGCTCATTGAGGCGGAGGTCAACCGCGTGCGGGCCGACATGCGGTATGAAACGCTGGAGCAGTACTGGTCCAAAGGTGTGTTCGCCACCGTGGCGTTAAACGCGAGAAGAGACCCTGTCAAGGTGCAGGTAGATGCCAGCGATCTGATCATCGTTAGCTTGGAGGAGAGCACCATGACGGGATATATACCCGTGGCGGACGGCTACGCCCCTGTCAACATCGATGTGGACACTTACACGTATGTCACGTCAAAAGAGGATGAATCCAGCGAAATGACGCTCGCCGATGGCTCTACATGGATCGTTTACAATGCCGGCTATACCTTCTATGCCTCACAAGTCCTGCTGGAGGAAGCCAAATCCGGCACGCTGTATGTCACTGTAAAGCTTGATAGCAAGCCGGAGGAGGTCCCCACCGCGCTGCTGGAGCAGGTCAACGCCCTTCTGACGGTAGTGATGGAATAAAGCGAAGCGGCTTCACCACCACCATTCCATGCCAAAACAAAAGGGGCCGCCATGCCGGCATATAGCGGGCATGGCGGCCCTATTAGCGTGTCATAAACATCATACCGCCGCCAGATAGATTGTGCCATACGCTATCTGGCAGCAGCGTAAGCGCTTCAATGATTTCTCAGTTTCCCAGGGCAAACCGTTCTTCTACCGGTACTTTGGCAGCCAATCCCCATGCGCCTCAATCAAATCGTCACACAGCGCCACAATATCGTCTATGGACAATTCGCTGGCCGTATGCGGATCGAGCATCGCGGCCTGGTAGATATACTCTTTTTTTAGCGTAGCCGCGGCCTTTATCGTCAGCAGCTGCACATTGATATTCGTGCGGTTCAGCGCGGCCAGCTGCTCGGGCAGAGGCCCGGTGAAGCAAGGCGTCACGCCGCTTTTGTCCACCATGCACGGCACCTCTACCACCGCACACTCTGGCAGGTTGGGGATAAGCCCTGTGTTGAGCACGTTCCCGCCAATCTTTGCCGGTTGATTTGTCTCCATGGCCTCCATGATGCGGCTGGCATACTCGTTGGAGCGCTCGTGCGTCAGGTTTGGGTTCCGCGTCAGTTCATGGCCGCGCTCTTTCCATCGCTTGATCTGCTCCACGCAGCGGCGCGGGTATTCATCCAGCGGGATATTAAAGCGCTCGATCAATTCCGGATACTTGCTCTTGATGAAATACGGCATGTATTCCGCGTTATGCTCGCTGGATTCGGTTACATAATACCCAAACCGCTTCATGATCTCAAAGCGCACCATATCGTCGTGCTTTTCCGTAAGAGAAACCGCTTTCGCCCTGATTTGAGGGTATAAATCCTTGCCGTCCCGCGTGATCTCCAGCAGCCACGCCATATGGTTGATGCCCGCGATCTTCCACTGCACCTGTTCATCGTAAGGCATGTCCAGCCGCTTCAGCAGGCTCTGCGCGCATACCTGCACGCTGTGGCAAAGGCCCACCGTTTTGATGTCGGTCATCCTGAGCATCGCGCCGGTAAGCATGCTCATGGGGTTTGTATAGTTAAGGAACCACGCCGCCGGGCACACCTCGTCCATATCGGCCGCAAAGTCCATCATCACCGGGATGGTTCTCAGCGCGCGAAAGATACCGCCAATACCCAGCGTGTCGGCAATCGTCTGGCGAAGGCCGTACTTTTTCGGCACCTCAAAATCTGTCACCGTGCACGGCTCATAGAGGCCCACCTGGATGGCGTTGACGACATAGTTTGCCCCGGCCAGCGCGTCCTTCCGGTTTGGGACGCCCAAATATGTCTCGATGCGCGCCTTGGAGCCATGGTTTGCGTTGATGGCCTCCAGCATGGCGCGTGATTCCTCCAGCCGCTCTCCGTCAATGTCATAGAGGGCGATCGTGCTGTCTTCCAGCGCCGGCGTCATCATGCAGTCGCCCAGCACATTTTTGGCGAACACCGTGGAGCCCGCACCCATAAATGTGATCTTTGGCATGTCCCTATTCCTCCTTGCGACCTAAAAATAGACCGAATGCAACCCCTTCACTTTACCATAGGGAACAGTTGGCGCCAATATCGAATGATGCACATCATACGCATATTTGTTGCGTTACAACGCGGCGGGATACGCTGGCGTCCGCCAGGCCCGCGTGGCCTGGCCGCATACAAAGCCGCACATAAAAAAGCGCCGGTTACCCGGCGCACGATTCCCTGTTTCGTCTATACCCGTCTTCGCCTTTACGCCGAAACATACACAATGATCAGCGATGTAACGATAAACACGCCCGCGCTGATCTTCGTCGCCAGCGCCAGCTTTCCTTCGTAAGATTTGGCCTTGTTCTTGCCAAAGAACGTCTCCGCGCCGCCGGTGATGACGCCCAGCCCCTCTTTTGCGCCTTGCTGAAGCAAAACGGTTATGATCACCACCAAAGCGGATATCACCAATAGAATGGTGGAAAGAACCATCAAAAAGCCCATGCATGTACCCCCTCTATTTCATAACAGACGAATCATATCACGATTCCTGTTGTTTTACAAGGGGGGAAAAGTCCGTTTCCTGAAAAGGGCGCCCATTTCTTTTGAAAAAGGCTTCTTTTTCCGCTCCCTATCTATCGCGTGGATGCTATGCATCGGTTGGCTTTACGCCCTTCATGGATCCGTTTCCTGTCTTTGCACATATACCCAATACCCGTTATCCCACACAAACCCCTGCAGGCCGGGCGGCGGCTCGGGCGCGTATACCCCCGCGACGCCATAGAGCCTGGCCACGATTTTCCCATCCTGCCGGTAATGCCCCTCAATCTGCTCCGGCGCGCCGGGCGTGTAGAACGGCGTAACCTCCCATCCGCTCGCCGGTTCCAAAGCCGGCGCCGTAGCCGGCTCCAGATCAAGGCTTCGCTCCGGCGGCTCCCGCTCGCCCGCTCCCTCCCGTGTTTCCGCGGTCATCTCTGTCTCAAGCCGTACGGAAGCCTGCGTTTCGGCTCGCGGCACCTTCTTGGCAC
>WRGP01000105.1 GCA_009787135.1 Bacillota bacterium
CCGCCGGAAACAGCGTCATTGGCCGCAAGCCGGAAGAGTTTGCGGCTGGCGGCTGTTTGCGGATTGGTGAAAATCTCGGTGACGTCGCCCTGCTCGGCGATGCGGCCATTGTCAATGATGGCTACATGCGTGCAAATCTGGCGGATGACCTGCATCTCATGCGTGATAATCACGATGGTGATACCCAGCCGCTGGTTGATGTCCTGCAAAAGGGAGAGAATGGATTGCGTGGTCATTGGATCCAAGGCGCTGGTCGCCTCATCGCACAGCAGCACGCCCGGGTTCGTGGCCAGCGCCCGCGCGATCGCCACGCGCTGTTTCTGGCCGCCCGAAAGCTGCGCGGGATACACCCTGGCTTTGTCCCTGAGCCCAACCAATTCCAGCAGCTCCGACGCGCGCCGCTTTGCCGCCTCATGCGGCACGCCGCTGATCTCCATGGGAAAACGCACGTTTTTTTCCACCGTGCGCTGCATGAGCAGGTTAAACTGTTGAAAAATCATGCCTACACTGCGGCGCATTGTGAGCAGATCGCGGCGGGAAGCTTCTAGAATGTCTTGACCGCCGATCACAATACGGCCTTCCGTGGGCGCTTCCAGACGGTTGATGCAACGGATCAGCGTAGATTTGCCAGCGCCGCTCATGCCGATGATGCCAAAGATGTCGCCCTGGCGAATGGTAAGGTCAATGCCGTCCAGCGCGATCACCCCGCCCGCCTGGCCAGGGAACACTTTGCGCACGCCTTGTATGTCGATCATTACCGGGAGGCTATCATGGCTATTTGCTTTGTTTTCCTGCACGCCAACCCCTCCCGCCGATTCGATTGTTCATAATCATACACAGCGCGTGCGCATTTGTCAAGAAAGCCGCGCATACAAAACGGATTGAACAAATTTAATGCGTTTCTTTACTCAAAACGCCTCGCGCCCAGCGAAACGCCGCAGGATTCGCGAATGATGAGCACGGCGGGGCGCGGCTGCGAGAAATTCATGGCCTCGTCCGTGAGGGCCGCCACCAGCTGCTGCACCGCTACCCTGCCATGCTCGGCCGGATGCAGATCGACGGTGGTCAGGGGCGGAGACGTATAGGGCGCGAAGAATTGATTGTCGCATCCGATCACGGCGATGTCCTCTGGCACCCTGATCCCCATATGGTGCAGCTGCGTTAAACTGCCCAGGGCGACCAAGTCGTTGATGCAGATGAGCGCCGTCGGGCGCCGCTGATCCGTCAGGGACGAAAGGAGCTTGATCACGCCCAGCTGGCCCGCCTCCGCGGTGTGACCCGCCTCATGCCGATAGACCGCTGGCAGGTCCAGCTTTTTCATTTCATCCAAGAAGCCGAGCTCCCGCTCCCCGGCGCTGCGGCTTTCATAGGAGCCCCCCAAAAAAGCGATGCGGCGATGCCCCAGATTATAGAGGTGGCGGAGGGATTGCCTAACGCTGGAGGACAGGTCGCTGTAAATGTTGATGCAGTCCACATCCGGCAGGGGCGGGCAAATCGTCAGGATGGGCATGGAACGCCGCAGGGTGCGGAGCATGGGGATCAACTCCCGCTCAGGGGTCGCCTCCACGATGCCGCCCGAAAGGATCATGCCGTCTACGCGCCGCCGGGCGATCTGGTCCATAAGAGAGGCGCTGAGCGGCTCGTTTTGCGGCAGGCAGAACAGGATCAGCGTGTACCCGAGGCGGCAGGCTTCCTGATACGCCCCTTCAAACATTTCCGCGTAATAGGGATGCGTGACGCCCGGCAGGATCACGCCCAGCGTGAGCGAGCGTTTGCTCAGCAGCTCCTGCGCGATGCGGCTGGGCGTGAAGTGGTACTGGTCAATGACTTTCCGTACTTTTTTCCGGGTGTGCGCGCTCACGTTCGCGTGCTCCGCGATAACGCGGGACACGGTGGTGGGGGAGACCCCGGCCTCCCTGGCAATATCGTATATGGTGATCCGCTCCGTTTCCATTGTGAACCGCCTCCGCGCCGCAATTGAATGATGAAAGTATATCACAGAAGCGCCGTGGTTTCAATGGTATCGGTTTCAAGGGAGCGGCCCAACCACATCGTTTTAGAAAGCCTGGGAGAACAAGCCGGTTTGTGAAAGTGGCGCAAGTATTCAGAAATATATAAAAATGTAGAAATTTTTCACCGCGAATCTTGACAGGCCGCGCGCCTCCGGATATAATGCGGGTATGAAATGGGTTTCAAACATGCGCGGGCAGGTGGATGCGTTTGTTGGGTACCCGTCGGGCCGGAAGCCCGAAGAATATACACAAAAATAAGGAGGAACCATCCATGAAGAAGTTGCTTGCCCTATTGCTGGCCGCGATGATGGTGATCGGTCTCGCGCCCCTGGCGCTGGCGGAAGACACGGTGCTGACCGTCGTCACGTGGGATGTCGCCGCGAACCCCTACCTGCAGCTGACAAAAGAGGCTTTCGAGGCCTCGCACCCCGGTGTTGTCATTGAGTACATCGACGTTTCCTCGCAGGACTATGACGCGCAAAAGCCTACCACCATGCTGGCCGGCGGGGACACGGCGGATGTGTTCGACATCAAGCAGCTCCCCGACCTGCAAAACTGGATCGCTCAGGATTTTGTCGTCTCCCTCGACGACTACATCGCCGCCAGCGGCTTGGATGTGAGCCGGTACCTTGGCATGGATAAGTGCTATGTGGACGCGGAGGGCCGCGCTTTTGGCCTGCCCTATCGCAGTGACTTCTGGGTCCTGTATTACAACAAAGATCTGTTTGACGCGGCGGGCGTCGCCTATCCGGCCAGCGACATGACCTGGGACGAGTACGCCGAACTTGCCAGAAAAATGACCTCCGGCACCGAGGGCGTGGACAAGGTATACGGCACACACTATCACACCTGGCTGTCCGACGTGGCCAACTGGCCGGTGGCGGACGGCGTGTATACGCTGATCGACGGCAACTATGAGCCGCTGCGGTATTTCTATAATCTGGCGCAGGGCCTGGAAGACGACGGCGCCTGCATGACCTACAGCGATCTGAAGGCCTCCGGGCTGCACTACCGCGCCGCGTTCGAGGCGGGCAACGTTGCTATGATCCCCATGGGGTATTGGATGGTCGCCCAGTTGATTACGGATATCAAGGCCGGTACCTCCAATCTCACCAATTTCGGCATCGTGCCGGTTCCCCACCTGGAAGGGCTTCCGTCCGGTTCCTCGTTCGGCGCGCCCACGGGCTGCGCGATCAACAAGAATTCCGCGAACAAGGACCTGGCGTATGAGTTCATCGCGTGGCGTTGCGGTGAGGAAGGCGCGAAGGTGTTTGCCTCCGCCGGCGCGCGCCCGGCGTATGTCAGTGAAGCGGTCGCGGACGCCCTGTCCTCCGTGGACGGGTTCCCCTCCGATCCCGCGAGCAAGGCCGCGCTGCTGCCCGTGGTGGTCGGCCTGGAGTGGCCCGTCGTGGCGAACGTCAACGAGTTCAAGACCATCGTAAACGAGGAGCATACCGCGATCATGTCCCGCGACATCACCGTTGACGAGGGCATCGCCAACATGAGCGAGCGCGTGGCGGAAGTGCCGGGCAAATAGACAATTCAATAGTTCCGCACAGGGGAGGACGATTGCCGCCCTCCCCTTGCTTATTTCCGTGCATTCCAGGCAAGGGGTGAATCGCGTTGAAAAAAGGGGTTTCATCCGTAAAACCGTCAAGGGCAAAGGCAAAAAAACTGTACCGGCGCAACTTGCTGATAGCCTATTCTTTTCTCGCCCCTAATTTTCTGGGGTTTCTTCTCATTACTTTTGTGCCGGTCATTTTCTCGTTTGTCATCGCGTTTTTGAACTGGAACGGAGGCGCTGTCAACAAAATCACCTTCGCGGGATGGGATAATTTCGCCGCCATCTTCAAAAATTTCAGCTTTACCAAGAGCGATCTGGGCATTACATTGCGAAACACAACCGTCTATACCCTGTTTACCGTGCCGCTGACGATCGTCATGGCGCTTTTTTTGGCGATGGTTTTAAACCGGGCGGCGCGCGGCGCGAAATTTTTCCGCGCGGTATTCTTCTTCCCCTATGTCGCCTCCATTGTTGCCATCTGCATGTGCTGGAGCTACATGATGATGAAAACGGGTCCGATCAACCAGCTGCTCGCGCTTGTGGGGATCCATGTCGGCAAAAGCTGGACGCAGACGAAGGATCTGGCAATGTGGGCGATCGTGTTCGTGGGCGTTTGGCGCAACGCGGGCTATTACATGGTGATGTATCTGGCGGGTCTGCAAAGCGTGCCCGGTGAGCTGTACGAAGCCGCCACGGTGGACGGGGCGAACGGCTGGCAGAAATTTTGGAAGATCACCCTTCCCATGCTCACGCCCACCACGTTCTTCGTATCCATCATGATGGTCATCACCTGCTTTAAGATATACGATGTGGTCGCCATCATGACCGACGGCGGCCCGGGCCGGGCCACCAAGATGCTGGTGACGTATATCTACGACTTGAGCTTTTTCCAGATCAAGTACGGCCTGGGAAGCGCGGTCGCCATGGTGCTCCTGATCATTGTGCTGCTGGTCACGATGGTTCAGTTCCGGGCGGAGAAAAAGTGGGTCAATTATATGTGAGAAAGGAGGACATCCCCATGACGACGCGGGCCGTTTCAAAAAGCAAGCCAAAGTCCTTTTGGCTTTTCGCCGGCAGAACCGCCCTGACCGCCGCCCTGTGCATCATGGCGGCAATTACCCTGATTCCTTTCGTATGGATGATTTCCTCCTCGCTGAAGCTGGATCAGGAAGTGTTCCGTTTCCCAATGCGCTGGACCCCCGGGGTATGGCACTGGGAGAACTATCTGCTCATCTGGAAGAAGGTGCCCCTGCTCACGTATTTTCAAAACACAGCCACCGTTGCCGTCGCCGTGACCTTTATGCAGATCCTCACGTCCTCGTTTGCCGCCTACGCGTTCGCGAAGCTGCAATTTAAGGGGCGCGATCCGCTGTTCCTGTGCTATATCACCACCATCGCTGTGCCGTGGCAGGTATATATGCTTCCGCAGTTCATTATGATGCGTTCCATCGGCCTGTACGATACGATCTGGGCGCTCGTCGTTCTGCAGTCCTTCTCGGCCTTCGGAGTGTTCCTGATGCGCCAGTTCTATCTCGGCATCCCCAACGAGCTGTGCGAAGCCGCGCGCATCGACGGATTGAGCGAATACGGCATCTGGGCGAGGATCGTTTTGCCGCTGGCGACGCCGGCAGTCGCGACGCTGATCATTTTTACCTTTGTGAATACGTGGAACGATTTCCTGGGCCCCATGATCTACCTGACGAAGGACACGAACAAAACGATTCAGACCGGCCTTCGCAGGTTTATCCAGGCCTATTCCAGCGATTATCACCTGATCATGGCGGCGTCGCTGTGCTCTTTGGCGCCGGTCACGATGGTCTTCCTGTTCCTGCAGCGCTATTTCATTGAGGGCATCGCCACCACGGGGTTGAAAGGCTGATATGCTGACCGAATTTTGGGATAAAAGCGGCCTGCGCGGCATGTTCCGCGCCGGGCTTCCCTACCCTCCGGGCGGGGACCGCGCCGCCTGGGAGCGGGTCCCCATGCGGGAGCAGGCGCTGGAAGG
>WRGP01000106.1 GCA_009787135.1 Bacillota bacterium
GTGGGCGGTTGGGCTGTTGCCTGCCTCGGTATTCTGCCTGTGGCGTGGCAGGTCGCTGATGCTGCGGAATAAGGGCGCGGTGAAGCCGGCGCGGGCCGTTATCTGCTTCGCGGCGCTTTGCGCGGGGATGCCGGCCGGGCTATGGCTCACGGCCGCTGCGGGGTGGACGCCGAACCTGAAAACACCGCAGGGTATGCTGCCGCTGATCCTGTACGCTTGCATGCTTCTGATCAGGGTGGAAAAGCTCCCCTGTCTGTTGGAGAAGTTTTTTTCTGACGGTAAAAAAGCCTAAAATGCTGAAAAAAATATGGAAGGAGCTGCCTTTTTATGAAAAAACTGTTTCTGGTTTTTCTGATGGTCGCCCTGGCCGCGCCGGCCCCGGGCGCATGGGCTGACGGCGCGGCGGATGAGGCGCTGCCGTACGGGGAAACAATCATAGCCGTTCCCGACGGCTATGGGCCTGTCGTGTCCATGGCCGTGGCGCCGGATGGAAGCGTAATCGCCGCGGCCAGGCACGCGTCCGGCGCGTGGCATTTGCTCTCCTGGCAGGATCTGGCCGCGGAGCCCGGCGTTACGGCGATTGCGTATGACGGGGCGGATGATATCTCCGCCCTCGGCATTGCGCCGGACGGGCAGATCATGGCCGTCATCGCCCATGCGCGCGCCATGCTCTCGGGCATGCCCGGCCAGGACGCCGGGCCGGGCCCCGCCGCCAATTCCGTTCAGCCGGCGGAGGGAGCGCCCGCCAGCGATGTCGGCACCCCAAGCGGGCTGTCAAACAGGAGCATGGGCGGCGGGCGCGGCCTTGCTTCCACGGTGCTGTGGCTCTCGCCGGACGGCGCTGTCACCGCGTCCTTTGAAATCAGCGGCGTGCAGGCGCAAACGCTTGCCCTCAGCGGCCGGCGGATGGCAAGCTATCAAAGCTTCCAGACGGGCGTTTCCATCTATGACGACACGGGCAGCGAGGCGGCGCGGATAAGCGCCGGCGAGGCGCAGGCCATGGCCGCGTCGGACACGGCGCTGTATGTGCTTGCCATGGACGGCATCCATACCTATGGGCTGGAGGACGGGCAAAGCAAGGGCTCCGTTCCCGTGGCGCTGGGGTATGGCGGCCTTGCGGCCCTCTCGCCGGACGGCACGCTCTACTTTACCGACATGGACGGCGTCAACCGCGTGGATTTTAACGGCCGGCAGGCAAAGCGCGTGATGAACTTCACCGGAACGCTGATGGGCGACCCTGGCAACGGCATTACGGGCTTTGGCGTGCGGGAAGACGGCACGATTGTGGCGTTGACCGGAAGCGGCGGCATGGGCGCTGGCGCTGGCGGCACGTTCCGCATGACGGCAGGCAGGGCTGGCGGCGGCAACGGGTCGGACAATGAAAGCACGCTTTCGTACTATGTGCCCATGGATCCCTCCATCGCGGCCAATCGCGCTGTGTTCACCATCACCACGCTGTACAGCGCCACCACGCTGCGCAAGGCGGCGAGCGATTTCCAGCGCGGGCATCCGGAGCTTACGGTGGTGCTCCAGGCGCAAATCGGCGATGGGAACGAATCGTCCGTGGAGGATCACATCCGCACGCTGAACACGGATCTTTTGGCCGGCCGCGGCGGGGATGTGCTCATTTTGGACGGTCTGCCCATGGATCAATACATCCGGCGCGGCATTTTGGCGGATCTGAGCGCGCTGCTGCCAAAGCTTGATCTGCTGCCCAATATCATCGAAGGCAGCGCGGACGCGGGCGGAAAGGTATTCGCGGTTCCCGCCAAGTATTCCTTTGAAACCCTGTGGGGGAACGCCGCTTTGCTTGCGCAAATCGCTTCCCTCGAAGACCTGGCGTACGCGAATCTCGCGCCGGGCCAGGCGCCCCTGGCCGCCCGTACCCCGGAGGAATGGCTGAGGCTGATGTATCCCGTCTGCGAAGCGAGCCTTAAGGGCGCGGATGGGCAGCTGCATTTTGATACCCCGGCGTTCGAATTGTTCTTGGAAACGCTGTATGACTTATATACTGCCCAAGGGGAATTGACGACGCTTGACGTGTCGCGGCAGTTTGGCCGCGGTGGCAGCCGTGTGGGCGGCGGCCGCGTGAACATGGAAGAAATGCTGTCGGTGTACAACGGCGCGGTTGCGTTTTTCCCGGCCACGATCAGCAGCCTGCAGCGGCTGTCCACCGCGTATACGGTCAGCGGCAAGGAAGACGGCGCGTTTATGACCATGCCTTCGCTGGACGGCCCAAGTTTCACCTACACGCCCGCCCTCCTTGCCGGCATCAACGCGCGCTCGTCCCAGCGCGCGCTGGCGGAGGAATTCGTCGCGCTGCTCTTCTCGCCCCAGGTGCAGGAGGCGGATCAGATGAGCAACCTGCCAACCACGGCAGGCGCGCTGGATAAGCTGTTCGGCGAAGCCTTGGAGCAGGCGGCCGACAGCGGCGTCTTCACCGCCGCACGGATGATGATCCCGGGCGGCGTGAGTTTGGATATCGGCCAGCCCACCGCGGAGGTGTGGGACGCGTTGCGCTCGCTGTGCGAAACCGTCACGGTCCCCACGGCATTGGATGAAACGCTGCTGTCCTTCATCGTGGAGGAGACAAAAAATTTCTTTGACGGGCAAATCTCCGCCCCGGCCGCCGCTACGGCGCTGGAGCGCAGGGCATGGTTCTATTTAAACGAGTAGGAGGACGCCAGGGGCTCCGCGCGTTTCGGCCTTGCCGCGCCGGAATGAAATGGGGCCGTGGGCTAGTCCCCTGGCGGGGCCAAGGGGCAAAGCCGCTTGCGTCCCTCCCCTTTTGTGGGAGGCATATCTCATGCGTATCTTGATTGTGGAGGACGACCAGGATCTGGCCAGGGCGCTTTCGTATCGCCTGAAAAAGGAACAGATGGAGATAACCCTGTGCGCGGAGGGGGCGGAGGGGCTTTCCGTTCTGGGGCGGCATCCGTTTGATCTGGTCATCCTCGACCGGATGCTTCCCGGCATGGATGGCACACAGATTCTGGAGCGCATGCGCGCGTTGGGAAACACCACCCCGGTGCTGCTATTGACCGCCATGGACGGCGTGCGGGACCGCGTCGTGGGGCTGGACGCGGGCGCGGATGATTATTTGGTCAAGCCCTTCGCCATGGACGAGCTCTTGGCGCGCATCCGCGCGCTCGCGCGCCGCCAGACGTCTTGGAACCCCTATCAGATGGTGAAGGCCGGCGACCTTACGCTGGACGTGGAGAAGCTGTCGCTTCATTGCGCGCACCGGTCCGTGACGCTCTCCAAACGGGAATGCGGCTTGATGGAATACCTGATGAGGAACGTGGACCAGACGCTCACGCGCGGCCTTATTCTGGACCGCGTATGGTCGGACGCCTTTGTGGAGGAGGGCAGCCTGGAGGCCTATATCCACTTCCTGCGCAGGCGTCTGAAGGAAATACACTCCGGCTGCGTCATCCTCACGCAAAGGGGCGTTGGCTACCGGCTTTGCGCGCCCGAATGAACCGCGTTTCATCCGGGCGGAGGAGGAAGCGGGCTTGGAACGTCATCCCCTGAAAATCTGCGGACTTTCAGGGCTGGGACGACGCAAAGCGGAAAATCCTTTCGGATTTTCTGTTTGTTCGGCGGCGGGGCCGCCGATGCCGGATTGGAACCAAGGCGCTTCGGCCCGTTGAGAATCCCCAGAGAGGTTGGCGCCGCCGGCGTAGTATAAGGAGGATCAGGCCTATGCTGCAAAAGCTCGGCAAGCGGCTTACGCTGCTGAACATGGTGATCTCCGGCGCGATCCTCCTTGCGATGGCGCTCGTGGCCCTTGGCATTGCCGAGGGGATGATTGCCACGCAATATAAAAATGATCTGGCCATGTATGCCAGATCCGTATTTTCGATTCTGTTTCGCACCATGGGAGAGAGTGTCGAGTATATTGTTCAAACGCCCGAGCGGTATATGGTCGCCATGGAAAACAACCTAGGCGATCTGTACATATCAGAGGAGCACATGCCTATGGAAAGGACCGTACGGGGCATTGCCGCGCTTGTCCGCCAAAGGTTTGCGGAAGAGAGGAAGCAGGAGGCGCTGGGCAAAAAGCAGGAACCGGACGGCGCCGGCATGGCGCCGCCCGGCTTGCCCCGGAGAATTGCCGGGGGCATCACCAGCAGGATCATGCGCGAAACCGTGCAAGGCATCTATTTTGCCGTGCCAACCGTCGTCACAAACGCGGAGCCGTTTCTCACGGCAGGGGCAAACGGCATGCGCTACCGCGTTTCGGCGATGCAGATTTTGCTGGCCGATCAAGAAAGCCTCATTTTGGTCGCGCAGGACCGGAGCGACGAACTGCGCGCGATATACCGCCTGCGCTGGCTGTTTGCCTCCTGCATTGCCGTCGGCCTGATCCTGATCTTCATGGCCAGCCTGTACCTAAGCCGCCGCGCGATTGAGCCCGTAGACCACTCCATCGAGCAGCAGCGCGCGTTCGTCGCCGCGGCCTCCCACGAGTTGCGCACGCCGCTGGCTGCCCTTGGCGCCAACGCGGAGGTTCTCGCGGACGCGCCGCTTGGCGAATACGCGCCGTATTTGGAATCCGTACTGCATGTCTCAAGGCGCATGGCGCTGTTGGTATCGGACCTGATGGACCTGGCGCGCGCGGACGCGGGCGAATTGAGCGTGCAGATGCTCCCGGTGGACCTAAACGAAGTGGCGGCCAAAGCCGTCCAATGGATGCGGCCGCTGGCGGAGCAAAAGTCTATCGAAATTGTACAGGATTTGAAGCCAACGGCGCTGGTTGGCGACGGCGACAGGCTTCGCCAGGTCCTGCTGGCGCTGCTGGACAACGCGGTGCGCTACACGCCGCAGGGAGGCCAAATTTTTGTATCCGTCCAGCGGGAAGGCCGGTGCGCGCGCGTTTGTGTGGCCGATACGGGCGAGGGCATCGACGACGCGCATAAGGCGCGCGTATTCGAGCGGTTTTACCGGGTGGATAAGGCGCGCTCCCGGGAAAACGGCGGCTTTGGCTTGGGCCTTAGCATTGTGAAACAGCTTGTCGAGCAGATGGAAGGAACCATCACGCTGACGGACCATGAAAGCGGCGGAGCGCTCTTTGACATCCGCTTTAAGGCAGTTGGGTAAAACCCCAAAACGACCAAAGAAAGGGTGGTGATTGCCATGCGGAAATGTTTGATTTGGCTGCTTGTATTCCACCTTCTGCGGGTGGGCGCGGTTGGCCTGGCGGAGGAAGAAGCAGCCCCCATGGACGAGACCGTTCAGGAAGTTGGGATGGAAGCCTTCACGCCCAGGCGGCGCATGCTGATGCTGCCGGGCAGTATTGTAACGGGAAAGACCGTCACGGTTTGCGCGCCGTTTGGCGGCATCCTTTCGGACTATTCCCTTCGAAAGGGCGACTTTGTCTCGGCGGGGGAAACGCTGTTCACCATCGAAACCACGAAGGTCTGCGCGCCTGTCAGCGGAACGATTGGCTCGCTGGGGGCGCAGGCCGGCGACAGCGCGTCCTACCTGACGGATCAATACGGCGCGGTGCTGTATCTTGAGCCGGAAAACCGGTTTGTCGTCCAAACGGATACCAAGGAGGCCTACGGGACGGACGAGAACCTTTTCATCCACGTGGGGGAGAGCGTGTATATCGGCAGCCGGGCCAGCGCCGACAGGGTGGGCGAGGGTTTTGTTTCCGCCGTAAACGGAAAGT
>WRGP01000107.1 GCA_009787135.1 Bacillota bacterium
CATCGCGCGCTGGCTGCTCACCACGCCGGACATCCTGATTCTGGACGAGCCCACACGCGGCATCGACGTCGGCGCCAAATACGAGATCTACACCATCATCGCCGACCTCGCCAGAAGAGACAAATCCATCATCATGATCTCCTCCGAAATGCCCGAGCTGCTGGGCATGAGCGACCGGATCATGGTCATGTGCGAAGGGCGCATGACGGGCATACTCGACGGCAAGGATGCCACGCAGGTGGAGGTCATGCGCCTGGCGACGCAGTTTGCGAGCAAGCTGGCATAACTTCAAGAATACTATCGAACGGAAGGCAGGAATGCACCATGGTTAGCCCTTTGAGACCGGCAGGATTTCTTGAGAAAATCGGGACGCCCACCGCCGCGCGCCGTCTGCTTACGAGCGCGCTATGCGCGCTGGTCGCGCTCAGCGCTTTTTTGCCCTATGTCAGCTACCCGACCCCAGCCTATACGCCGGACGCCGCCGCGCGGGCGCTTACAGGCGCGCAGGCGGCGTATGACGCCGAAATGACGGCCTATGACGCCGACATGCGGGCGCTGGAGGATGCCCGGGCGCTGCTGCGCGAGGTGGAGCCATTGTTCAACGCGGCCAGCGAAGCGCTCAAGGCGGCGTCTGACGAGGAAGAGATTGCCGGCAGGCAGGCCGAGTATGACGCCTACAACGAGCAGATTATAGAGGCGCGCAAGATCACGCGCAAGGCGTCCACCATCGCCAGGCCCGTGGCCGTGCAGGATCCCGTGCCCATGGCGGACAGCCAGTATGGCGCGTATACGAAAACCGTCGATTCCATCCCCGCCCTTACGGCGCAAATCAGGGACGCCGAGAAATATCTCGCGGCGCTGGACAAAGAAATTCCAAAGCTGGAACAGGAAAAGAACCTCACGAGGCAAGAGAAGGGGCTCGCAAAGCTGGAGAGCCACACCACGAACCTCAAATCGGAAATCACGAAGTATGTAGAGGCGCCGGCCGCTCAAACAACCGCCGCGGATCGGCTCGCGGTGCAAAAGGCCACGGCGGCGGTTCTGCGTGACACGCTGCTTACAGACCTGCGCGCCAAGCTGGAGCAGGCAAAAACGAAGAAAATTGAGTTTGAGAAAGGGTTGGCAACCCACCGCGTATTGGGCCTTTCGCTGATGACCGGCGGCCTTGCCGCCGCCCTGCGCACCGGGGCGCATCTCACGCTCATACCGGGCATGATTCTGATGCTCGCCGCGGCCTTGCTTTCGCTCCTCAAGTCCCCGCCCAAATGGCGCAGGCCGCTCATCATCCTGGGCGGCTTGCTGGTCGTCTTTTCCGCGCTGCGCCTCACCACCGCGACAGCCAAGGAGCTCGGCGTGATCGCAAAGGTGTATGCCTTCAGCTTTGGCTATGCGGTCGCCATCATCGCCTCCCTGCTCGCCATCTTATCCGCGGCGTTCGAAGAGAAAGCCTTTGACCTTTCCGTGAAGGGAATCAAGCGTTTCGCGTCGGACAGGGCGATTTACCTGGTGCTGCTCTTCATTGTGGCTGTGATCGCGGCGATCCGGCCGAAATTCTTATCCGTATCCACGCTGCTGAACATCCTGCAGTACAGTTCAACCCGGCTCATCATCGCGATGGGCATGTCCTTTGTTATCATCGGTACAGGCGGTGTGGACCTGTCCTGCGGCCGCGTGGTTGGCATGACGGCGGTCATCTCCGCCTCCATGCTTCAAACAGCGACCTATAGCCGCCCGTTCTTCCCGAATCTGCCACAGATCTCCGTTTTCGTGCCGCTTCTCATTGCCACGGCCATCGCGCTTCTGCTTGGCCTGTTCAACGGTTCCGTCACGGCCAGGCTGGGCGTGCCGCCGTTCATCACCACGCTGGGCACGCAGGTCATCGTATACGGGGCCGCGAGCATCTACTTCGATATGGCGCCCAACAACAGCCAGCCCATCGGCGGCCTGCGCGATGATTTTACCTTCCTCGGTTCCGGCGCGGTCTATGGTTTTATTCCGATTATTGTCATCATCGCGCTGCTCGTGTGCGCGGTGATCTGGTTTGTGCAGAACAAGACGGTGTTTGGCAAAAACATCTATGCCATCGGCGGAAACCGAGAGGCTGCCAAGGTTTCCGGCATCAACGTAACGCTGACGATCGTTGCGCTCTTCGCGCTCTGTTCCCTGTTGATCGGCATGGCGGGCATCTTGGAGGGGGCGCGAACCGGCGGCGCGACGAACAACTATGGATTTGGGTATGAGCTTGACGCGATTGCCGCCTGTGTCGTAGGCGGCGTGTCGTCGTCCGGCGGCGTCGGCACCGTGGGCGGCATCATCTCCGGCGTGCTGATCTTTCAGGTGATCAACTACGGCCTGACCTTTCTGGGCGTGAATCCATACTATCAGCAAATTATCAAAGGGATTATCATCATCAGCGCGGTGGCGCTGGATGTCCAAAAGTATCAAAACAAGAAGTGATGATGGAACGGGCGCGAAAGGGACCGCGCCCCCCTGAAGAAGCCGCTTTCTCTTTCGGGAAGGCGGCTTCTTCAGGTCCGCCGCGTTCATCCCCTATCGCTCAGACGGATATTATGGGCAGCCGGATAATACCTATGAAAGGAGATGATTGCGGCGCGCCTCAAACCCGCGCCGCAGGAGGAGGAGATCTCTTGCCGCTCAACCCCGCGATACGCCCAGGTTCCAAGGCCACGGCAGGCCTTACCAGTGAGGAAGCGGCCCGCCGGCTGCGAGAGCAGGGGCCAAACGCGCTTCAAAAGAAAAAGAAAATTCATCCGTTTATGATCCTGCTATCGCAGTTTTCAGATTTTTTGACGATGATTCTGCTGATGAGCATTGGGCTTTCGCTGATCTTGGGCGAGAGGACAGAGGCGATTACGATCCTCGCGATCGTGGTGGTCAACGCTTTGCTGGGCTTCGCGCAGGAGTATAAGACGGAAAAAACCATCGACGCGCTTCGCAATATGTCGGCGCCCAAATCCAATGTGCTCAGGGACGGCAAGGTGGTTGTCATTCCTTCCAGCGATATAGTCGTGGACGATGTGGTCGTTCTGGAGGCTGGCGATAAGGTGCCCGCGGACGGAACGCTTACGGAAGCCTTCGATCTTTCCACGGACGAGTCGCTTCTCACCGGCGAATCCATGCCTGTCACAAAGGCTACTCACGGCAAGGATGATACCGGGTCACTGTTTATGGGCACCGTGGTAACCAGAGGGCGCGCCCGCGCGCTGGTCACGGCCACGGGCATGCGTACGGAAATGGGCAAGATCGCGGAGATGCTCGACACTATTGAGGAGCCGCAAACACCCCTGCAAAAGCGCCTCAACCAACTGGGCAAAATCATCGCCATCGACTGCCTTGCCATCTGCGCCGTCGTGTCCGTTACGGGCATCCTGCGCGGCGAAGGTATCCTGAACATGATCATTATGGGTATTTCCTTGTCTGTGGCGGCCGTGCCGGAAGGGCTGGCCGCCATTGTGACCATTGCCCTGGCCCTGTCCGTGGGGCGCATGGTCAAGCGAAACGCGCTCATCCGCAAGCTGCACGCCGTGGAGACGCTGGGCGCCTCCAGCGTGGTGTGCACAGACAAGACCGGCACGCTGACAGAAAACAAGATGACCGTGCGCGCGGTTCACACGGCGGAAAAGGACCTAAGCGTTACGGGCAGCGGATACGCGCCGGAAGGCGGTTTTTGGGCTGACGGCCACACCGTGGACGCAAAGAAAGACGAGGGCCTGCTGCTCACGCTCACAGCCGCGTGCCTGTGCAACAACGCTTCCCTGGACGGGGACGGCAAAACTGTGGGCGACCCGACGGAAATCGCCCTGCTGGTGGCCGGCCGCAAGGCGGGAATCAGCGAGAAGGACCTTGCGTCATACGTCAAAATTGATGAAATCCCCTTTGATTCGGACCGCAAATGCATGTCCGTGTTCTCCCTTGAAAAGGGCAAGACAAGCATCTTTACCAAGGGCGCGCCGGACGTTCTGCTGACAAAATGCACGCACGCGTACACGTCCCGCGGCGCCGTACCGCTGACGGACGCGATGCGGCAATCCTTCCTGTCCCGCAACGAACAGCTGGGCGCCGCGGCCTTGCGCGTGCTTGGCGTGGCGTATCGGGAGGATGTCGCGGCGGCAAAGGCGGACAGCGAGAAGGATCTGACGTTCTTAGGGCTGATTGGCATGATGGACCCTCCCCGCAAGGAGAGCTATGAGGCCGTGAAAATATGCAAGCAGGCCGGTATCCGGCCCGTCATGATCACCGGCGATCATATGGAGACGGCCAAGGCCGTAGCCAAGGATTTGCGGATCTGCACAGAAGGGGATCTTGTGGTGACCGGCCCGGCGCTGGACGCCATGGACGAAGCGGATCTGATCCGCGCGGTGCAGAAGACCACGGTATTCGCGCGCGTATCGCCGCGCCATAAGCTGCAAATTGTCCGCGCGCTGAAAAAATGCGGGCATATCGTGGCCATGACAGGGGACGGCGTAAACGACGCGCCGGCCATGAAAGAGGCGGACATCGGGGTGTCCATGGGCGTATCCGGCACGGACGTGGCCAAGGAAGCGGCGGGCGTGATTCTCCTGGACGACAACTTTGCCACGCTCGTGGCGGCGGTGGAGGAGGGCCGCATTATCTACAAAAACATCCGCAAGTTTATCCGCTACCTGCTCTCGTGCAATGTGGGCGAGGTGATGACGATGTTCATGGGCATGCTGCTGGGGTTCCCCGTGGTGCTTTTGCCCATCCAAATTCTTTGGGTAAATCTGGTCACGGACGGTCTGCCCGCCATTGCCCTTGGCATGGACCCGCCGGACGGAGACGAGATGCGCGAGAGGCCGCGCAAAGCGGACGAGGGTATATTCGCGAACGGGCTGATGCGCCGCATCATTGTGCGCGGCATGGTCATCTCGTTTTGCACGCTGCTTACGTTTATCCTCTTCCTTCGAAACGCGCCTTCGCTGGAAGCGGCGCGCACCGGCGCGTTCCTGACGCTGGTGCTCACGCAGCTCATCCATGTATTTGAATGCAAAAGCGAGAAGCGCCCGTTTTTGAAAATTCCTTTCCTGAACAACGTCCGTCTCATACTGGCGGTGCTTACATCGCTCGCGATGATTCTGGCGGCGCTGTACATTCCCCCGCTCCAGCCGGTATTCCACACGGTCGCGCTCTCGGCAGCCCAACTGATAACGGTGGTTGGCATATCGCTGATCGGGCCGCTGATGTCCGGCTTTCTGGGCAGGAAACCCACCGCATGAACCGCGCGCGGTTCGGTGCGGATATTACCACTGCCCTTTGAGCGTGTCCACCAAAAAGAACCGGTATACGTCCGAAGTAATGTCATGCGCCGTGGTGATGTTGGCATTGAAGATCCGGCCGCTGACCAGCAGCATCTCTGAACGGCGGTATAGCGGGATGACCTGAAGCTCGGCATACATCTCCAGAAACAGGCCCTCGTACAGCACCGTCCGCCGGGCAGGGTCCACTTCCTCCGTCACCCGCGTAAGGTCCCGGCTAAGCATATCGGAAGTGTATCGGGAAGCGTTCAGCCAGCTCTCCCCCATAAACAGATCCGCCGCCAGGGCCGGGCTGGACGGCAGCCTCCGCGCCTGAAAATACATGTCGCAGGCGCCCGCCGCCACAAGCTCCATAAGCTCCTCCAGCGATACGGCCTTCGGCCGCATGTCAATCCCAAGCGCCGCAAAATCCGC
>WRGP01000108.1 GCA_009787135.1 Bacillota bacterium
GTGTAGCCATAAGCGCCTCTTTGTCAATATGGATAGCGTAAATTGTTGAGAAATAGAAAAAATATTAGAATTTTGAAATATAAATGAAATAAATTGGATCATTCCCGCGGCAAAACAAGTTACCGTACGTTGTTTTATAAGGGGTGATCATGCTCGCCCCACCGCCCATCCCGGATCGCGGGCGTGTCTATCACCCGCCCCCCGCGCGTAAAGCGCGACCCATGGCAGGGGCAGTCCCAGGTGCGCGTATCAGGGTTCCATTCGAGGGAGCAGCCCATGTGCGTGCACTTGGGCGTTTTTTTGATCGAGTATTTTACTTCCATACCCGTCCGCCGGCCGGGGCTGAATACGTCCGCGAAGGGGTATTCCTTCTTGCCGGCGATTCTATCCGCGATGAGCTCGGCGGCGGCCATGGAATTGGTCATGCCCCACTTATTAAAGCCGGTGGCCACGTACACGTTCGGGAGGAAGCGGGCAAACCGGCCAATGAACGGCACCGCGTCCGCGGTCATGCAGTCCTGCGCTGACCAGCGCGCCACTTCGCGGGCATCGGGGTAAAATTCCTTCGCCGCGCCGCGCAGCAGACGGAAGCTGGAGGCGTAGGGATGATCGCCCGTGCGGTGGCCATGGCCGCCCAGGAGCAGCAAGCGCCCAACGTTCCGGAGGGAATAGCCGCCGTCCCGCGCGTCCAGCCACATCCCGTCCACATCCGCCGCGTTTTCAAGCGCCAGCACATAGCCCCGTGATTGGTGCATCCGTGCGAAGTAAAATCCCGGCACATTGCGGATGGGGTAGTGGGTGCAGATGACGATGTGCCGTGCCCGCACCTCTCCGGCATCGGTATATACGCTGTTGTTTGTGATACGCAAAACGCGCGACCGCTCGCGGATGTTCAGGCGCGTGGCGATGGCCGCGGCGAACCGAAGGGGGTGAAACTGGGCCTGGTCCGCGAAGCAAAGAGCCTGGCTGGCGGGGAAGGGCAGCCTGTCCGCGCCGGTGAGCGAGGCCGGAAGGCCAAGCCGCTCGGCGGCGCGGCATTCCCGCTCGAGCGCGGGCGAGGCCTGGACGGAATATAGATAGGCGGGCAATTTGGAAAAATCGCAGTCAATGGCAAGCGATGTCACAAGATCAGCGTACCGCCCAACGGCCCGTTGCTGCGCCTGCGCGTACTGGCGCGCTTTTTCAACCCCGCGCTTTTGAATGAGCCTGTCGTACAAGAGCCCGTGCTGGCTGGTAATCTTGGCGGTGGTGCCCTGCGTGACGCCGCACAGGATACGCTCACCCTCCAGCGTTACGGTGTCAAGGCCGGCTTTCATGCAAAAATACGCGGTGAGCAGGCCGCAAAGGCCGCCGCCGACAACAACCACGTCCGCCTCCATCGTGCCGCGAAGCGCCGGAAAGGCGGGGAGGGGACAGGTGGAACGCCATAATGAATCCATGCGGGTGTTCTCTTCTTTCCTCATTTTTTATAGATTTCCCGATTTGAGGCAAAATATTGGCGGAAGAAAAGCTGGCGAGGTTGACAACATCCTGTCAATTCCCTATAATTTAAATGTTTGGCATCGTATAAAATGCCCAAGATGGAGAAACGAGGAGGAACGAAAAATATGGCGACAAAAATGACGATTGATGGCAATACCGCTGTCAGCCACATCGCCTACGCGTTTAGCGATGTAGCGGCGATTTTTCCCATCACGCCTTCTTCCCCCATGGCGGAATCGGTCGACGAGTGGGCGGCGCAGGGCCGCCAAAATCTCTACGGGCAGACGGTGCGCGTGTCCGAGATGCAGTCCGAGGCCGGGGCCGCCGGCGCGGTGCACGGCTCCCTGGTGGCCGGCGCCATGACGACGACCTACACGGCCTCCCAGGGTCTGCTGCTGATGATCCCCAACATGTACAAGATCTCCGGCGAGCTGCTGCCCGGCGTGTTCCACGTCAGCGCGCGCGCGCTGGCCGCCCACGCGCTGTCGATCTTTGGCGACCACAGCGACGTGATGGCCTGCCGCCAGACGGGCTTTGCCATGCTGTCCTCCAACAGCGTGCAGGAAGCCATGGATTTGGCGCTTGTGGCGCACCTTTCGTCCATTGAGTCCAGCGTGCCGTTCCTGCACTACTTCGACGGCTTCCGCACCTCCCACGAGGTGCAGAAGATCGATGGCATTGAGTATGATGAGATCAAATCCATCACCAACTTTGACAAGATTCGCGCCTTCCGCGACCGCGCCATGAACCCGGAGCACCCGCACCAGCAGGGCACCGCGCAAAACCCCGACGTGTACTTCCAAAACCGCGAGGCGGCCAACAAGTTCTACGACGCCACCCCGGCGATTGTGGAGGCGGTCATGGCCAAGGCGGAGAAGCTGACGGGCCGCGCCTATCACCTGTTTGACTATGTGGGCGCGAAGGACGCGGACCGCATCATCATCGCCATGGGCTCCGGCTGCGAGGCGGCGGAGGAGACGATCAACCTGCTCCTCTCCCAGGGCGAGAAGGTCGGCATGGTCAAGGTGCGCCTCTACCGCCCGTTTGCGGCGGACAGGCTTCTCGCCGCGATTCCCGCGAGCGTGAAAAAAATCGCCGTGCTGGACCGCACGAAGGAGCCGGGGTCGCTCGGCGAGCCGCTGTACACCGACGTGCAGGCCGCCCTGCGCGAATACGGCAACGCGGCCATCAAGGTCGTCGGCGGCCGCTATGGCCTTGGCTCCAAGGAGTTTAACCCCACGATGGTCAAGGCCGTGTTTGACAACCTGAAGCGGGACGAGCCCAAGAACCATTTCACCGTGGGCATTGAAGACGACTTGACGGGCACTTCCCTTCCCCTGGGCGAACTGATCAACGCGGCGCCCGAGGGCACAATCTGCTGCAAGTTCTACGGCCTTGGCGCGGATGGCACGGTCGGCGCGAACAAAAATTCCATCAAGATCATCGGTGACCATACGGATTTATATGCGCAAGGATACTTCTCTTATGATTCCAAAAAATCCGGCGGCATCACGGTCAGCCACCTGCGCTTTGGCAAGCAGCGCATCCAGTCCACATATCTCATCGACATGGCGGATTTTGTCGCCTGCCACAACCCTTCCTATGTCACGCGCTATGACATGCTGACCTCGCTCAAGCCCGGCGGCGTGTTCCTCCTTAACAGCCAATGGAGCGCGGCAGAAATGGAAAAGGAGCTGCCGGCGGAGATGAAGCGCCAGCTCGCCGCGAAGAAAATCAAGTTCTACAATGTCAACGCCATCAAGCTGGCCAAGGAAACGGGCATGGGCGGCCGCATCAACACGGTGATGCAGGCGGCGTTCTTTAAGCTCGCCGAGGTCATCCCCTACGAGGACGCCGAAAAGTATATGAAAGAGGCCGTCAAAAAGACGTATGGCCGCAAGGGCGACGCGGTCGTGCGGATGAACTGGGCTTCCATCGACGCGGGCGCGGCGCACATTGAGGAGATCAGGGTGCCGGAAGCGTGGGCCGCGGCCACGGACGGCGCGGAGGCCGTCAAGGTGGATGCGACCGAGTATTTCAACGCCACAATCGTGCCTGTGCTGCGCCTGGAGGGCGACAAGCTGCCCGTCAGCGCGTTCGACCCGGGCGGGGTGGTGCCCACGTCCACCTCACGGTACGAAAAGCGCGGCATTGCCGTCAGCGTACCCTGCTGGATCGAGGAAAACTGCATCCAGTGCAACCAGTGCTCGTTCGTATGCCCGCACGCGGTCATTCGCCCCGCGCTGATAAATGAGGAGCAGAAAGCCGCCGCGCCGGATACGTTTGTGACCCTGCCGGCGGTTGGCAAGGAGTTCGCGGGCCTTTCCTACCGCATGCAGGTATCCCCGCTGGATTGCACGGGCTGCGGCAACTGCGCCCAGGTATGCCCCGGCAAGAAACAGCAAAAGGCGCTGGAGATGAAGCCCATCGAGACGCAGCTTAGCCAGGAAGCCAATTGGGATTACTTCACGGCGCTGCCTGAAATCAGCGTTCCCTTTAGCAAGTCCACAGTCAAGGGCAGCCAGTTTCTGCGCCCGCTCTTTGAATTCTCTGGCGCGTGCGCGGGCTGCGGCGAGACGCCGTATGTCAAGCTGCTCAGCCAGCTCTTTGGCGAGCGGATGATGATCGGCAACGCCACTGGCTGTTCCTCCATCTATGGCGGTTCTTCGCCCACATGCCCCTATTGCGTGAACGACAAGGGCCAGGGCCCGACCTGGGCGAACAGCCTCTTTGAGGACAACGCGGAGTTTGCCTTTGGCATGCAGCTCGCCATGCTGCAGCGACGCGAGAATTTGGCGGATAAGGTCGAGAAGCTCGCGGACATGTGGAAGGAATGGGATGAGGGCAAGGCCGCCTGCGAAGCTTGGCTCGCGGGCAAGGACAACGCGGAAGCCTCCCGCGAGGCCGGCGATGCGCTCAAAAAGTGCCTGGAGGGCTGCATGCACTGCGGCTGTGAGATGGACGCCTTCGAGCGGGAGATCTACGCGGACGCCGATCTGTTTACCAAGAAATCCGTTTGGGCCTTTGGCGGCGACGGCTGGGCATACGACATCGGGTACGGCGGGCTGGATCATGTCCTGGCGCAGGGCCTGGACATCAACATCCTCGTGCTGGACACCGAGGTATACTCCAACACCGGCGGCCAGGCCTCCAAAGCCACGCCCACCGGCTCGGTCGCCAAGTTCGCCGCCGCCGGCAAGCGCACCCGCAAGAAAGATCTTGGCCTCATGGCCATGGCCTACGGCTATGTGTACGTGGCCTCCGTGGCCATGGGCGCGAACCAGGCGCAGCTTCTCAAGGCAGTCAGCGAGGCGGAGGCGTATCCAGGCCCGTCCATCATTATCGCCTACTCGCCCTGCATCAACCATGGCATTGACATGGGCGCCACGCAGTTGGAGATGAAGCGCGCGGTCGAAGCCGGCTACTGGCCGCTGTACCGCTACAACCCCATGGCCGAAAACCCGCTCACGATCGACAGCAAGGATCCGACCGCGAGCTATCAGGCGTTTATCCGCAGCGAGGTGCGCTACCAGACCCTGCTGAAGCAGTTCCCGGAAACCGCGGAAGCGTTGTTTACCGAGGCGGAGAAGGAAGCCGGCCAGCGGTTTGAGGTGTATAAGAAGCTGGCGGCCAGGTAGGGGAGTGGGGGACCGGGAGAACGTCTTCTTTCTTTTCGGAGAAAAGAAAGAAGCAAAGAAAAGCCTTCTTTGGGCTGCCCTGGATGTGGTTCTAAAAGCGTTTGCGCACAAGCAGATGTGGCAAGCGTGCAGGGGCGGCCTGTAGGGGGGCGCCGCGGCTTCGTTATACAGTCGCTTTTGTGGGTCGGGGGAAGACATACAATCGGGGTTATGGAACACGCCAATGCTGTAGGGGACGCCAGGGCGGCGTCCCCGTTCCATAAAACATGCTATGGCATCAAGGGGAATGATAAATCGATTGGGGTCATGCGCTGGCTATGACGTCAACCATGGTGGAGGAAACATCGCACTACTTTTACCGAAGGCTTGGCTATAAGGATTGCGGACGCCGCATAAAGAATTTTGAACCCTATGCCGAAACCATGGAAATGTTTGTGATGAAAAAGTTATAACCGTATACATAAAGAGGATTGGCCTTGGGCTATTGGCGTTTATTTTGGCAGTGGTTTTGGTGGCGTTCGTGCTTTTGGTGATTTTCAGCCCCGGCAAGACCGAGCCATACCGCGACGCGAACGGCCGGGTTTTGGAGGA
>WRGP01000109.1 GCA_009787135.1 Bacillota bacterium
CTTATGTTACCATATTTTATATCCCTCTTCACCATACGTTGATACAGTTTATTTCTCTAACTTCTTTACAAACTGCCGAATGTGGGTTGTTCCTTGATTTGCTCGTATATCGGAACGCCGGAACGGTTGGAGATGATTATGTTCATCATGCGGCTCCTTTAAATAATAACACTATATACAGTATAAGCGATAATAACAATATCGTCAATAGGGAAATTACAATTCGTTTCGCATTTTTGTATCGATGAATTGTTTTGTTGCTTAATTTTTCAGCTGGCAAATACCCTTAAATTTTTTCAGTGCCTGCCTTTTCTACTACTTTTTCAAAGGGATGTAAACGGAAAAATTCACGGCCTTTCCAAAATCTCAACAAATTTATAATAGAACGAATAGTTTCATCTATAAAGAATGTGATGAATATTCCAATCATTCCTAATTTTGCAACAAAAATAAGTACATATGATAATGAAACAACCAAAACCGTTCCAAATATTTGCCCATAAAACATCCATTTGGTATCACCCATGCCTTGTATGCCAAGACCGATAATATTGTTGATCGATTTAGGAAACATGGTAAGGGAGACAATCATGAAGAATGGGGCCGCATATTCAATTAAGGTATTATCATTGGTAAACAGGCTGAGTATTTCTTTTGGGATAGCAATGAACAAAACCGCAAACACAGAACAAATTATTAATGCATATTTCATGCATGTAAATCCAACACTTATGGCTTGCCGCATATTCTCTTCGCCGGTTTTGTGTCCGACAAGGGTCAAAGCGGATTTCGAAAAACCCATATATAAAAATAAGGGAATAATTCTATCGAAAAAAGTAACGTATAGATCCCTGCGGACATAATATCCATTAGATTTAGGTAATACATTATAATTATATTTCCGAAATTCCATAACAGCGATTCGAATGCCAAAGGAATACCGAGCCGCAATACATTCTTATAGGACAACCATTTTATCCGCAATTTTTTCATCTTCATGCGCAATGGGATGTTTTTTGAAATAAACAAATATAGAATCGTGATTGAACCTGCTATAAAATTTGAGAGTGTAGTCGCATATGCGGCGCCTTCGATAGTGAGCTGAGGGAATCCCAATCTTCCATAGATTAAAACCCAATCTAAAAAAATATTTAGCGCATTGCCAGCGATGCCGGCAATCATAATTACTTTTGTCGTGCCGAGGCCTTGCAGAATACACTGGGATGTTGTCTCGGCGCCAAGTATTAAAAAAGAAAAAGATATAATTTTGATATATTTTGTACTATATTCTAATATGGGAGATTGCACTCCCATCAGGGTGAGCGGTGCTTCTGCAAAAAAGAAAAAAATCGCTAACAATATAATAGATAAAAGCGAATTTCCTATAAAAGAAGATTCCGCGAACCTCTTGGTTTGCAATTCATCCTTAGCGCCAAAACGCTGGGCCACCAAAATTGTCGTTCCGCCACATAGGGCAGTTATTAGGGATGTGGCAGTAAAAAAGGGGACTCTTGCGTTTCCAATGGCTGAAAAATATTCTGGATTTAAATGGCCTAATAATGCTTGATCGATATATAACTGCATTTGATAGAATAGTTGTTGAAATATAATCGGTATCGCTATAGAGAATATCTTTTTTCTGTTGGTCTTGTCATGGAACAATTCGCTCACCTATGATCGCCCCTTCTCGATTTAAACCTCTGAAATAGTAGTGGACCAATCACAAACAGCCCACAGCAGCCCACAGCAGCCCACAGCAGCTCGTCCGGCTTTTACAGGCTAAATTGACAACCCCACCCGCAGACAGTATAATGCTCTGATGAATTGGGGTGTTGGCATGGGTCTTCCAGAGCTGTTTTTGATCGCCGCCGGCCTTTCGATGGACGCGTTCGCCGTGTCCTTGTCCAAGGGCCTGAGCATGCCGCGCATGCGCTGGAAGCATGCCGTGATCATCGCGCTGTTCTTCGGCGGGTTTCAGGCGGGCATGCCGCTCCTTGGCTGGCTGATCAGCAGGCGGTTTGAGGCATACGTAGTCGCCTTTGACCATTGGGTGGCCTTTGCGCTGCTTTCGTTTATCGGCGGCAAAATGATCTGGGAAGCGGCGCATGGCGACGCGGAGGAAGAGGAAGGCGGCTCATCGCTAAACATGAAGGGGTTACTCGTACTCGCCATCGCTACCAGCATCGACGCGCTGGCCGTTGGCATTACCTTTGCGTTTCTGAACGTGAGCGTCCTCCCCTCCGTTGGCCTTATAGGCATGATCACCTTTTTGCTTTCGCTAGCGGGAGTCGCCATTGGCCATCGCTTTGGCGCAAAGTTCATGAAAAAGGCGGAAATTGGCGGCGGCGTTATGCTGGTTCTCATCGGCGCCGAAATTTTACTGGAGCATTTGGGCATTTTCTAAACAGGAGGCAATTTCCCGAATTGGAAATTGCCTCTTTACAATAAAACATAAAGAAGACGTCTTCCTGACGTTCCTTTCCAAACGAAAGGGTTACGCCTCCGGCTCCAATAATCCCAGGTTGCCGTCCGTACGCTGGTATATGACGCAGGTCTTGTTGGTGTCGCTGTTGATAAAGATGAAGAACGTGTGGGCCAGCAGAGACATCTGATCGATCGCGTCTTCCACGCTCATGGGCTTGACAGGGTAATTCTTTGTGCGCACCAGTGCCGGGGCGGGGTCATCCGGCTCGAACTCCTCATAGAACTCCGGCGCTTCTTCCACAAACGCGTCCTCGCGAAGCCGCTTCTCCAAACGCGTGCGATGGCGGCGGATCTGGCGCTCGATTTTAATCAGCGCGCTGTCGATGGACTGGTACATATCCCCTGTGCTCTCTTCCGCGCGGACGATACCCCCCTTGAAAGGGATCGTAATTTCCGCGATACGGCGCTTGCCCTCGGCGCTCAGGCGAACCTGTACCTCCACATTGCTGCCGAAATAGCGTGAAAGCTTGTTGATCTTGCGCTCAATGCGCGCCCAAAGAGCGGGGGAAACAGCGAATTCCTTTGAACTCATGCGGATGTTCATAGGACCGGCCTCCTTTTGCGATGTAGCCTATGGCATGTTTGTTATTTTCGCTATTCGTGCGCGTTTTCCTGCTTCGGGCGCGCAAGGTTTGCACCCGCCAGCGAAGCGCGTTGGTTACGCTGGAGGCATACGTTGCCAGCTACAGCACTTTGTTCAAAAAGTCCCGCGTCCGCGGCTGCCTGGGATCTGAAAAGATCTGATCCGGCGGCCCTTCTTCCAAGATGCGCCCCTCGTCCATAAAGAGAACGCGGTCTCCCACCTCGCGGGCAAAGCCTATCTCGTGCGTCACCACGATCATGGTCATGCCCTGCAGCGCGAGCCGCTTCATGACCTCCAGCACCTCGCCCACCATCTCCGGGTCCAGCGAGCTCGTCGGCTCGTCAAAGAGCATTACCTCCGGTTTCATCATCAGCGAGCGGACAATGGCGATGCGCTGCTTTTGCCCGCCGGAGAGCCGGCCGGGATATTCGTTCGCCTTGTCGGGAAGGCCCACGCGCTCCAGCAGCTCACGCGCTTCCTGCGCGGCTTCCGCCTTGCCCATGAGCCCAAGCTTCTTGGGGGCCAGGGTCATGTTCTCCATTACGGTCAGGTGGGGGAACAGGTTAAAATGCTGAAATGTCATGCCCATGCGCCGGCGAATGGCCGGCTTATTGCAATTGCGCGCGGTAATGTCTATGCCGTCAAAGAGAACGGCGCCGCTGGTAGGAATCTCCAGCAGGTTCAGGCACCTGAGAAAGGTGGATTTTCCGCCGCCCGAAGGCCCGATGACAACCACTTTTTCCCCGCGCTCGACCCGCGTATGCACGCCGCGGAGCACTTCCAATTCGCCGAAGGATTTATGCAGACCCTCAACGCTGATCACTTTCGCGCAGCCTCCTTTCAAGCCTAAGCAGGAGGAAGGACAAAAACTTCACCAGCACATAGTACACCACCGCGACCGCGATCAGCGGCAGGAAGGCGTCCAATGTCCGCGCGCGGATCTGCTCGCCCGCCCGCGCCAGATCTACCACGCCGATGTACCCTAAAATGGAAGTCTCCTTGATCAGCACGATCAGTTCGTTCCCAAGGGAGGGCAGAATGTTCTTAAACGCCTGGGGCAGCACGATGTATTGCATGGTCATGGCCCTGGTGAGCCCCAGGGACAGCCCGGCCTCCTCCTGGCCGTGATCAACGGACAGGATGCCTCCGCGCACAATCTCGGCCACGTACGCGCCGCTATTGCAGCCAAAGGCAATGGCCGCGATGATCGCTTTGTCAAGCTTTGTCGTCGGCCCCAGCAAGACAAAGTAAAAAATCATCAGCTGCACGACCAGGGGCGTGCCGCGGATGATATCAATATACGCGCCGGACAGGAAAGAAAGCGGCCTTGCCTTTGACAGCCGCATGAACGCCAGCAGCACGCCCAGCACGATGCCCAGGATGACAGCCATGAAGGAAACCTGCAGCGTCGTGCCAAGGCCATCCAGCAGCAGCCTCCATCGGTCCGCCGTGATGAAATTGCGCTCCAGCCGCTCCATAAACGAGAGCGCGCCCAGCGTGTCATAGAATAACGGCAAAGCGTTGCCTCCTTTTCCCAGCGATGGCCATGTCAGTGTAGCGTATGTTTATGCATCTGTCAAGCATATCGTCAGCCTTCGCTGTTTTGATATGCAAAAGGGGCCGAAGCCCCTTTATGCCAAAGGATATCAAACACCATGGCTTCTGTGGCTTACCGCTTACGCCTCGCCGCCAAAGAACCGCTCGATCAGCGCGGCGTAGGTGCCGTCAGCCATGATCTTTTCCAGCGTAGCGTTGATGGCGGCAAGCAGCTCGTCATTGCCCATCTTTACCGCGGCGCCATACTCCTCCACAGCCATGTCCAAGCCTTCCACGATCATCATGCCGTCATGGGCCCTGAGGAAATTCTCGGCCACGGGGCTATCGATGACAATGCAATCCACGCGCCCGCTCTTGAGCTCCAGTATGGTATCGGTGGAGGCCTTAAACGCGGCGACATTGGACGGACTCACGTTGAGCGTCTCTGTGACGAGGAAGTAACCCGTCGTGCCATCCTGCACGGCGATCTTTTTGTCAAGGAGGTCGTCGATAGACTTGATTCCGTCATAGCCCTCCAGAACGATCACGGCCTGGGTGGCGTCGAAGTATGGCGTGGAGAACAAGGCGGCCTCCTTGCGCTCTTCGGTGATGGTCATCGCGGCCATGATGAAATCGATGGTGCCCACATCCAGCGCGGCCAGCAGGCCGTCAAAGTAGATGTCCTCAATCTTGAGCTCCATGCCCATATCCCCGGCGATCAGCTTGGCGATTTCAATGTCAAAGCCGGCAGGCTGTCCATCCTCGCCGATGTACTCAAAGGGTTCGAAGCCCGCGTTGGTGCCCATGATAATCGTGTCGGCCAACGCGGCGGAGCCGCCTGACAGAAGGGCCAGGCAGAGCAGGGCGGCAAGCAGTTTTTTCATTATGGTTCACTCCTTATGCAAAAAATAGGGGACTGTCTTCAAGTATAGAGAATAAAAATTCATTTGTCAACCCATTTTTGTGTTTTTATGCTTTTATAGCAGAGGGATCCCCGCGGCTTCAAACGCGTCCAGCGTATCCTGCGTCCATAGGGAAGACTGCACCTCGCCGATGTGTGCTTTTTGCAAGAAAAACATGCATAGGCGCGACTGGCCGATGCCGCCGCCCGCCGTTTGCGGCAGG
>WRGP01000110.1 GCA_009787135.1 Bacillota bacterium
GGCTGATGATGGTGCTCTCCAGCGCGATGATAGGGCGGCCTTCCGATTTGGCCGCCGCGACGGCGGGCGAGAGGGAGACGATGGCGTTGTTCATAGAAAGGAACCTCCTTGCGCAAGCAAATGTTTTGTAACGGCGGCAAGGCCCATGGCCGCGGCGTCTTCCGCGGGCGCGCCCAGCAGCATGGCCCTCGCGATGCCGGAGATCATGGCGTCGCCCGCGCCGGTACAGTTTTTCACACGCATCGCGGGCGCTGGCAAATGTCCCCGGCTGGCCGCGCCGGCATAGTAAACGCCCCGGTTTCCCAGGGAAATGAATACCTGCGAAACGCCCTGGCGCAAAAACCAGGCGGCCGCGCGGGCGGGGTCGCCCTCACCGGAGAGGCGCTCGGCCTCGAGCAGGTTTGGCTTTACGGCCGCAAAGCGGCCGATGACGCGCCGGACACGTTCCGCCTTAAAGCCGCTGACAGGGTCCAGCAGAAGCGGCGCGGCGGCGTGTTCCGCCAAATATTCGAGCGTGTCCTTTGGCAGGTTCGCGTCCATGACGATAAGCGGCGCGGCGTTTAGCATAGGCAGGCGCGGCGCGAGACAATCCGGGGTGAACGCGTCCAGCAGCGACATATCGTTTACGGCGGCGAGCATGTCGCCGTCCGTATCATGCACGCTGCAATACGTGCCGGAGCCGCCGGCAAGGCGCATCGCGTGCGATAGGCTTACGCCTTCCCGGCCGCATTGGCGGGTGAGAAGCCAGGCGATGTCGTCGTCGCCCAGCACGGTGAGAAGCTCCACCGGCACGCCCGCGGACGCCAAATGGCGCGCGATATTATGCCCCACCCCGCCCGCGGACACGAAAACACGGCCCGGGTTGGAATCGCGCGGCCGGAAGTCGTCTTTTGGCACGCCGCATACGTCAAGGTTCAGCGCCCCGACGACAATCACGGGGGTTTCCTGTTCGGTGTTCATGCTCAAAGCGTACAACGAAGAGGACCTGTTTGTCAAGGATGGCGGAACGGTTTTACCCTATCCATAATTCATTGCGTATGGTTCCGATATATGGTATGCTGAGCGCAGGGAGAAGGTCAACTGCCGGCGGACGGCTGCCTGCGTGACGCGAGATCCCGCAAGCTCATTGGTAAGGGGGGCATCCTGCATGAAAACCATCAAAACAGCCGCGCTCGTCCTCATAACCCTGGCAATCGGCATCGTTCTGGGCCTTTGGCAAATCACGCCGCCTCCCGTGGACGAGGCTTCCCCCGCCTACCCCGCGTATCGGCGGATGATGGAAAACATTCAAAGGCTTGCGAGGGAGCCGCATCCTGCCGGTTCGGAAGCTATCGCGCGTGTCCGGGCGGAGATCATCGCGGAGATTGAGGGCATGGGGCTCACGCCAATCCTTGAGGACGCGGTCTATACGCCGTCCCAAATCGCCGACGCGCGCGTGCGGCGGTATAACATGACGAAGGATGAGTGGTGGGCGCAAAACCATGATTGGGTTGAGGAATATAACGGCATACACAGCGTTGACGATTGGTTCGCCATGATCTCAGGGGCGGATTCTGATGGCGTGCTGCGCCTTCAAAACATCCTCGTCAAGCTCGAAGCGCGCGAAACGCCGTCGCGGGCGGAGCCGGGGCCTGCCGTGCTGTTCGTCTCCCACTATGACAGCGTCTCCGCGGGGCCAGGCGCCGGGGACAACATGCTGTCCGTTTGCGCCATGCTGGAAACGATACGCGCGCAGGCGCAAAACAACGCGCTGCGCGGCGATCTGTATTTTCTCTTTGCCGATGGGGAAGAGGATTTTATGCTGGGCTCGCTGGCCTTTGTGCGGGCCCATCCCGAGTTTAAGGAAAAAATGGATGTGGTGATCAACCTCGACACCCGAGGCAGCCGGGGCGCGCTGCTCCTGTATGAAACATCCCCCAAAGCCTACGCGCTTGTCAAAGCTGTCCGCAGCGCGGGCGCAAGGCCGGCGGGCTTTTCGCTGGCGGCGGCCGTCTATGCGCGTATGAACAATTATACCGATTTATCGATGTTTTTGAACCGTGGATACAGGGGCCTCAACCTGGCGGCGATGGAGGGCGTGGAGAACTATCACCGGGCGACGGACACGTATGCAAACCTGCATCCGGCCACCGCGTGGCACTATTTGCAAACAAGCCTCGCGCTCGCGGAATATGCCGCGAACCACTATTCCCCGGCCAGCCTGCGCGAGCCGTCATCCGGGGCCGTGTATTTCCCGTTTCTGCCGGGGCGGACGGTGCTGATGAGCGACCGGGCGGCGTATGCCCTGTGCGCGCTGGCCTGCGTTTTGGCGCTGGCGTACGCGGGGCCGCGGATAAAGCGCGGGGGGCTTAGGCCTTTCTTTTCAGGCGTTCTCATGGGCCTGCCGGCCCTGCTCTGCGCGGGGTGCGCGATCTTCTTTGTCGAAGCGAGCTATCTTTTCAGCATTCCCCTGCTCCTCATGGCCGTTACGGCGTTCCTGAAAAAAGGGACAATCGCGCGCATCACCGCGCGGATGGCGTCCGGGGTGGTTACGCTCATGCTGTGGGTGCCCGTGCTGTACCTGCTGTGGGTGGCCATGGTGCAGCCGATGCTCATCAGCGCATGAACCCCTTTGCGCGTTTGTATGCTTGCCATGATCCGGCGTGATAGTATAATTTTGAGTTTTCTGCCGAAATATGTTATACTATCGCTAAATAAGGAAGGGGGGGCACGGGGTATGCGGAAAAAGTTAAAGCTCATCGGTATGGGCGTCCTGTTCTTCATCGCGTTTGTGCTGGCATGCGTCAGAGGCCACGCGTGGCATTGGCTGGTATGCCTGGCGCTGGGCTTGTCCTGGGTGGGCGACGCGAATATGGCATGCGTTCAGCCGCATGGGGAGGGGGAGATCGACCCTTCGTTTCTAAAGGGCATGGGCGCGTTCGCGCTGGCGCAGATTGCGTACATCGCCGCGTTCGCCACATCGCTGGCCGGTGTGCCCGCCCTGCACGCGCGCGTGCCGGGGAACGCCGTGGGCGCGGAGCTGATCGGCGCGATGCTGCCGATATACCTGCTGGCAGGCCTGCTTTTTTGGGTGCTTATAGTTTTGAAAGCCGAGCAGCCCTTTTCGCTCAAGGCCGCCGTGCTCGTATACGCCATGCTTTTGTGGGCAATGGCCGCCTGTGCCTGCGCGGCGGCGTTCATGGGCACAAAGGTGGTGTGGCCGCTGATCCTGGGCGGGACGCTGTTCATCGTGTCTGATGGGTCCATCGCGGCACACGAGTTTCAAGGGAGAATCGCGGACGCGAAGCGTTATGAGATCATCGTATGGGGCACATACGTCCCGGCGCAGATTCTGCTGATGCTCGGCGCGTCGTGGTTATACTAGTCACAAACTCCAGGAGGCCGCATGTACCACATTGTCAAGCGCGGGATGGATTTTCTGCTGTCGCTGGTCGGGCTGCTCGTATGCTCGCCGCTTCTGCTCGCGCTTATGCTGCTCATCCGTGCGGATTCAAAGGGCGCTCCCGTCTTTCGGCAGCAGCGCGTGGGCCGCTATGGCACGCTGTTTGAAATCTATAAGCTCCGGACGATGCGGGAGAGCGCGCCGCATGACGTGGCGACGAGCGCGCTTGCGGACGCGGGCGCGCACATCACGCGGCTTGGCAGGTTCCTGCGCAAAACCAGCCTGGACGAGCTGCCGCAGCTGGTCAACGTGCTCCGCGGCGACATGAGCCTGGTAGGGCCGCGCCCCCTGGTGCCCGGCGAGGGCACGATACACGAGGAGCGGATGGCTTGCGGGGCGTATGACGTGCGGCCCGGCATTACGGGCTGGGCGCAGGTGAACGGCCGCGACAAGGTCAACGCGGGCAAGAAGGCGCAGATGGATGGGTTCTATGCCCAAAGGGTTTCCTTTGCCATGGATATGCGCATCATCCTCAAGTCCGCTGTTTATGTGCTGACCGGGCGGGGCATTCAAGAGGGCGCGCGGGCGCCCTCGGACGAAGCGGCGGCGGGTGACGCGCAGGCCGCGGAGGAGACGATTTCATTGTAGGGACGCTCTGAAGGGATCTTTCCCTGAACCGGGGTCCAGGAGGCGGCGTCCCCTGGCGTTTCCTCCTTCAGCCCAGCCCGCTGCGTGATAGGAAAGTGTTTATGCCAAACCTAACCATCATCAACCAGCAATACCCGCCCGAAGTAGCCGCCACGGGCCAGATCTTCCGCGTGATGGCCGAACACATGCAGGCCCGCGGCTTTCAGGTAACCGTGGCCACGGGCACGCCGTATTACCCGGGCATGCAGTCCAAAGCGCCGCGCCGTGAGGTCATGGGCGGCGTTACGGTGCGCAGGTTATGGAATACAACTTTCCCCAAAAAATCTTTTTTGGGCAAGCTGGTGAACCTCCTCACATTTGAAATCAGCCTTTTATTCTATTGTATTTTTAGCGTCCCAAGGGACGCCACGGTGCTGGTCGCGACCGCGCCGCCCATGGCGGTGCTATGCGCGGCGGCAGGCCGGTTTTTCCGCCGCTACCGCGTGGTGATGACAGTGCAGGATCTATACCCGGACGTGCTGGCGGCCAGCGGCATGAGCCGCAGGGGCGCGTTGTCCTATCGCGTGCTGAAGGCGCTGATGCGCTCGTCCATGGCCGCGTGCCGGCAGGTGGTAGCCATCAGCACGGACATGCGGCGGCATCTGACAAAAGCGTACGGCCTAAAGGATGTAAAGCTGATTCCAAACCTGTTTCCCGAGACAATTCAAATGGCGGACAGCGCGGAGGCAAAGCGTGCGCGCGGCTGGGCGGACAAGCTGGTGGTGCAGTACAGCGGAAATTTCGGCGTGGCGCACGAGTGTGAAACGCTTCTTGCCGCCGTGCGCAGCCTGCAGGGCGAGCCGGGCATCCTCTTTCAAATCGCGGGCGCGGGGAAAAACTACGATAGACTGCGCGAGGCATGCGAGCGGGAAAACCTTGCGGGCATCGTTTTTGAGGACTACGCTCCCCTAGGCGAGCTGGAGCGCCATCTGGGCACGGCGGATATTTCCGTGGTGATCCTCGGTGCGGCGTTCCGCGACGTGCTCCTGCCCAGCAAGTATTACGGCATTCTCGCTTCCGGCCGTGGCGTGCTGCTTATCTCGGGGTGCGAAAGCGATATACGGCGTGATATTGAGGCCGAAGGCATGGGCCTTTGCGTGGAGAGCGGCGAGGGGGAAAAGCTGGCGGAAGCGCTCCGCGATCTTATGAGGGCGCCGGGCCGTTTGACGGAAATGGGAATGCGCGCGCGCTCTCTCTATGAGCGCAGATATGCCCAGGAGATCATACTCGGCGCCTATGAAGCGCTGTTGCGGGAGCGCTAAACAGTCAAATGGTCAAAAAATGGCTATTTTAAAGGCTTTTTCAGATAGTAACGACGGGGTTTACCGACACTTTTACCGACATCCGCAAAAGAATCAAAATATGAGTGAAGCGCCCTATCCGATGCGGCACTTCTTTCTTCACTCAGATGCGTATAGATTTTCATAGTGACAGATAGATCATCGTGCCCCATCAATTCCTGTGCCCGTTTCACATCAACCCCCGCATCGTAAAGCATGGTGCAATATGTATGGCGAAGATCATGAGAGCGTATCTCAACGGGCGCCCACTTGATATCCTTTCGTTTGCACCAGTGTTTTTCACATCCGGTGTTTTTTACACTCAAATAATACTAATAACCAATTAAAAGCATTGCAAGATCCACTCTCTGCCTGTAATACTTTTGATAGTCTCATGAGTAATTGAACAGATAACATGACAAAGCCTATCAATTACTTTTTCAAGCGTAGGAAA
>WRGP01000111.1 GCA_009787135.1 Bacillota bacterium
CCGCCCGCCAGCGTAAAACAGCGCACCACCTCGGCGCGGCGGCGCTGGGACAGGGAAACGGGGAAGCAGTCGCGGCTGACCGCGACGATGCCAAGCTTGACCTGCGGCATGTTTTGCATGAAAATGCCTCCTTATGCATGCTATGGATATATTTTCGTACATTGTATCATGCCTTTTCATAAATCGCAAATGGATGACAATGTTCGCGTTTTATGGTATACTGACATCTACGAACTGGGAGGGATGGCGTATGTTGGGGCGGTTCTTTCATTCATTCTATTACGGAAAAGCCGGGAAGGGCGACTATACGCCGGAAAACCTGCCGGCCAATCGCGTGCAGCTCTTCTTTGAGGCGCTGCGCGTGCGCTGGAGTTCGCTGGTGAAGCTCAATATGCTTTACATCGTGTTTTTGCTGCCAGCCCTGCTGTGGACTTTTTTGAATTATGGGGCCTGGCAGAACGTGGAGGCCATGGCGCAAACCAGCGAGATGCTCCGCGGCGAGGCGGACGCGCAAACGCTCAGCATCGTCGGGACATGGCTGCTCCTCCTGTGGCCCTGCATCGCGATTACCGGTCCTGCGACAGCGGGTGTAAGCTATATTACGCGCAACTGGGCGCGCGATCAGCATAGCTTTTTTCTGAGCGATTTCAAAGAGGCCTTTGCGGGCAACTGGAAACAGGCGCTGCCCATGTCCTGCATTACCGGTTTTGTGCCGCTGCTGGTCTACGTCTGTTATTCGTTTTATGGGGAGCAGGCCGAACAAAGCCTGTTGTTTATCATACCGCAGGTGCTGGTCGTGGTGCTCGGCGTGGTCTGGCTCCTATCGCAGCAGCTTGCGTATATGCTGATGGTCACGTATAAGCTTACCTTTGGCCAGGTGCTTCGCAACGCGCTCCTCCTCGCCGTGGGGAAGCTGCCGCTGTCCGTCGGCATCCGGCTGCTTTCGCTGGCATTCCCTTTGCTCTGCCTGCTAGCTTCCATATTGATCCCCTCTGTCTTCGGGTTCGCGCTGCTGGCGCTGGTTCTGTACTATCTGTTGTTTGGCTTCGCGTTCAGCCGTTTCCTGTACGCTTCGTATGCCAACGCCGTGTGTGAAAAGTACATCAACACCGGCATTGAAGGCGCTGAAGTTGGCATGGGTCTTCGGCAGGTGACGGAGGATGATTATGAAATTGACCCGACCCTTCCACAGCCCGGCTCTGGGGACGAAGACGATGAGAATACGGAATTGAAATGATGTACGAGGGCTTTGCCGCCGTCTACGACGCGCTGATGGCTGATGTTGATTACGCGCGGTGGGCGGCGTATTACCTGTCTCTGGCCCAAAAATATGGCGTCTTCCCCCGGTGGGCGTGTGACTGCGCCTGCGGCACGGGAAACCTGACGCTGGAGCTTTTCGCCGCGGGCGTCGCGATGACAGGTCTTGACCTTTCCTCGGACATGCTCCGGGTAGCGGGCGAAAAAGCCCGCGGGCGGGGCATGCAATTGCCCTTTATCAGGCAAGATATGCGAAAGCTCTTGTTGCACCGGCCCGTGGACGCGGTTTTCTGCGCATGCGACGGCGTAAACTATTTGCTGCGGCCAGACGACGCGCGCGCCTTTTTTGCCGCCGCCTTTGCGGCGCTTCGGCCCGGAGGCGGGTTGTTTTTTGATGTTTCGTCGCCGGGCAAGCTGGCCGGCAGGCTTGGGAACAACTGCCTGTGCGGAGAGGAGAAAACGGTTTCTTACCTCTGGCAGAACCATTTTGACCGCGCGTCGCATACCTTGCAAATGGATCTGACTTTTTTTGTGCGGGCGGCGGATGGGCGCTATACACGTTTTGCGGAAACGCATTTTCAGCGTGCGCATGAAATAGAGGAGTTGCTTTTATGGCTTCGGGAAGCGGGGTTTACGCAAGCGGACGCGTTTGGGGATCAAACCTTTGCCACGCCCGGCGCGGAGGAGGAGCGGATTCACTTCGCGGCCATACGGCCGGTGTAGTATAGCCGCAGAGCAGGAGGGGTCATGACGGAAACAGTGGCAATGGGCAGGCTTTTGCGGGGGATTCTTGGCGATCAAGAGGCGCGCGTGCTGTTGTGCGACACAACGGCTATGGCGCAGGCCGCGCGCGGGATACACGGGGCCAGCAACGTCTGCTCCGCGGCTCTTGGGCGGGCCATCAGCGCCGGGGCGCTTTTATCGGCGTCCGCGGAGGAGGCGCCAAACAGCCTGACAATGACCTTCAAGGGTAACGGCCCGGCAGGCTCGCTGGTTGTCGTCAGCCATGGCCGCAAGCTGAAAGCGTATATTGACAACCCGGCGGTAACCCTGCCCCTGCGGCCGGACGGAAAGCTGGACGTCGGCGGGGCGGTGGGCTCAAACGGCAGGCTTACGGTCGTGCGCGACTTGGGCCTGAAGGAGCCGTACGTCGGCCAAACCTCCCTGCAAAACGGGGAGATCGCGGAGGATGTGGCGTTCTATTGCACAGTATCCGAGCAACAGCCCACGCTTTGCGGTCTGGGCGTGCTGGTAAGCGAGGGCGGCGTGCTGTCCTCGGCCGGCCTGATGGTGCAGCCTCTTCCCGGCTGCGGCGAGAAAATACTCGGCAGCTTGGAGGCGCGCGCCCCCGTATACGCGGATCTGAGCGCGCACGCCTTGGAGATGACGCTGGAAAAGATGTTTGAAGAATTTTTTCGCGGGCTTATGCCCAAGGTGCTGGCCATAGAACCTCTCGCCTTCGCGTGCGATTGTACGCGCGAGAGGATGGAGCGCGTGCTCCTGTCGCTGGGGCGTGAGGAGTTGACGGATATGATGCGGACGCAACACGGCGCGGAGATTACGTGCAATTTCTGCCGCACAAAGCATTTCTTTGCGGAAGACGAACTTCGCGCCTTGCTCGCCCAAGCTTGAATGAGCGGCTCTTTCGTGCGATAGACTATAAGCGCATGAACCGCGCTTCATGTGCTTGAAGGAAGAATCAAGAGGCTGCGGCCCCTTGACAATCCCCTGGGCTTTGACTTGCCGGGCTGGAACCTGAAATTCCGGCCTTACAACCCGGTCAAGCCATGCGGTTGCCGGGCATAAGGAGTATCACATGGAACATGATTCGACAAGGGGTCAGGTGCTTCCCTTTGCGCGCAGCGCGGAGTATTTGCGCCGCCTTGCCGTCAGACAGCGTGAACAGGGAAAGCCCGTGAAGGCGCTGGAGCTGCTTCGCATGGGGCTGGCCAAAGCGCCTGACGACACGCAAGCTATGATGGAGATGGCTGAAACCTATGCTGAAATGCAGTGCCCTTCCCTTTCCAACCGACTGCTGTTTTCCCTTTTGACGGAGGAGGATGTTGCGCCCGAGTGCTTTTACGGCGCCGGCTGTAATTTTTATGCCATGCGGTTGCTGGAGTGCGCGCGGGATTGTCTCGCGATGTATCTGCAAAAGCGCCCCAACGGCTCATTTGTGCCCGAGGCGATTGATATGATTGAATCCATTGACACAAGGGATGAAAAGGGCAGCGCCTTGGAAACGCGCATCAACCGGCGTATCGAACGCGTCCTCGCCTCCCTTGATTCGGATAAGCCGCGCTTGGCCGCGCGGCAGATCCGCCGCGCCGTCGCGCTGGAAAAGCGAAACGGCGGCACGCACGCCCTGCAGGCGTTCGCGCTGCTGGCCGCGCAGGACGCAAAAGGCGCGCTGGAAGCCGCACGCTACGCGCTTCGCTGCAACCGCGACGATATTCGCGCGATCTGCGCAATGGCCGCGGCGTTGAAGGTAAACCACGCGGATGACGCGGCGCGCGCTTTCCTTGGCCGCGCGATCGCGCGCATCGAAAACGACGAGGATGCGCAGCTTGTCTGCCAGACCGCGTGTGACATGGGCGAGCACACGACCGTGCGCGGGGTGCTCAAGCGAATGGAAGCGGAAACGCCGTATTCGGACGAACTGCTGCACTTGATAGCGTCCGCCAGCTTCAACGCGGGCGAGGCGGATGAAGCCATGCGCACCTGGCGTCTGCTGCGCCGGATAGACCCCATGGATTGTACGGCGGAATACCGCCTAAAGCTTGCGGAGGAAAACAGCCTGCAAACGCCTGTTTCCTATTCGCGCCAGATGCCCCTGCGCGAAACGCTCGCCCGCCTCAGTCGCTTGCGCGAGTGGGTTCAGGAGGGGGCGGAATCCCTGCGGGCGCGCTGGAAGGAAAACGAGGCATTGGAAAAAATCCTTCGCTGGGGGCTTACGTCCGCCGAGCCCGGCATTCCGCAGGCCATGATGGGCGTGATCGCCACGATAGACGACCCGCGCAGCCAAACGATGCTTAAAAATATGCTATGCGACGCGACCGTGCCGGATACACTAAAGCATGGGGCGCTCGCCGCGCTGTGCGTCATGGACGCGAAGGGGCCGTTTTACGCGCTGGTACAAGGCCGGCTGACGCTGGTACACGTAGCCAGGGTGGAACCGGGCGAATCAGACCCGCACATGGATACGCTGATTCGGTTCGTGAAGCGGCGATTGGGCCCGCTCACAAAGGAAGAGGAAAAAAGCGTGCAAGCGCTTTGCAGCCTTTCCCTAAAGCAATCCGGTGTCGTGGGCGCGGTTGTGCGCGCGCGCGCGGTGGAAATTTCCTTCCGCAGGATGCGCGGGGAGGTGGTCGAGGTTTCCACAAAGCCTGCCAAACGCCGCAAGATGGAGCGCTATGTGCGCAGGATCATGAAGGGGGCGCAGCATGAATTGCATCAACTTTGACACCCGCTTTGAGCAATACGCCACCGAATGGATGCGAAAACACGCCGCCGAATACAAAAACAGCATAAGCCGCATGGAGGCGAAGATACCAGAGGTCTATTTGCAGTGGCTGAACACGCCTATGGACTGGCTTGAGGGCCAGACGCCCGGCATGTATTTCACCCAATACCATGACGCCGGGATGCTGATGGATTGGATGCTCGCCTACCATGCGCAAAAGGTGCCGGTGCCGGATCAGCTTTGGGAGAGGATCGTGGAGCTTGGGCCCGCGGCGGAAAAGGCGCTTACCGAGCTGCTGGACGACGCAAAGGCGCCGGAGGAGGCGCGGCTTGGCGCCATATCCATGCTTACGGAGATGGAAAGCCGCGCGCCGATGGAAAAGTATGTGGCCTGGATCGCGGCGCGGGACGAGCGGGACGACCTGGCGGATATGGCCGCGGAAGCGCTCACGGCCATGGGCCGCGCTGTGGTGCGGCCCATCCTGGACGCGGCGCCGGGCGCGACGCCCGCCGGGCGGGAGACATTTGTGGACGTGCTATGCAACTTCCCCGGCGATCCCGCCGTTTATGACCTCGCGCTTGACTTGTTTCACGCAAACCCGCAAAAGCGCGCCCTATGCGCGTCGCTGCTGGGCAAGCTGGGCGACGCGCGCGCGATTCCAACGCTGCGGAGCGCCATGGAAGATCCGTCGCTTTCGTACCTTGATTATATCGAGCTGCGCAACGCCGTGGAGGCGCTGGGCGGGGACGCGCCCGTGGAGCGTGAATTCGCGGGGGATCCGTACTATGAATCGCTCCGCAGGATGGAATAGCCATCCCCAACCGTCAAATAGATAAACCGCACGCGGCTCATTGAGCTGATAGCGCGGTCAATACGAAGGAAATACGCGGGAGGATGCGCATTTGATCTGTAGAAACTGTGGCGCTGCCATCGATGACAACGCGATCCCTTGCCCACGCTGCGGCGTGGATCCGCTCGCCCGGCGCAGGCGGCAAAGCGGCGATGACGCCGCGCAAAAATATCATAGCGCGATCAAAGCGGGCGCGGATGATCATGGGCGTGAACGCCCTGTGGCGAGCCGTAATAGCAGCCTG
>WRGP01000112.1 GCA_009787135.1 Bacillota bacterium
CCCGCCGTTCTATGAGGCGCAAAACGGCGGCCGTCGCCGGCGGGACGGCGGCGGCGCCAAGGGGCGCGTATATGCTTTTGCCGCGCATGCGTATGCCTCCTTTGCTTCACGCGTAAAACTGTTTTTACCAATGGCAATAACTGTTCAACGCGGCCATCGCGGTTCCTGCTTTGCTATGAAATTGCATGATTCGATAGGGCCGCTTGCAAACTTTCTCCCGCTGTATTGACATCAGATACAAAAACAGTTATTATAAAAATACAATTTACGAAGGGGGACGTTTACATGAAACGGTTATATGCCCTGCTGCTGGCGGCAATGCTGCTCGCCTTGACAGCCACCGCCGCCCTGGCCGAGCCCAAAGACGCGCCTGACGCCTTTGTGCTTGGCGCGGAGGACAACTTGGACGCCGATATCGTCGTCGTGCAGGCGCTGGACATGGTGTCGTGGGATCCCACCAACACATCCGACCTATCCAACGGCTACGTCATCAACAACGTATACGGCAAGCTGTTCACCTTTGACGCGGACCTCAACGGCATCCCGGAGATGTGCGAGAGCTACAACAGGGTGAGCGATACCGAATGGCACTTCAAAATCTATGAGGGCATCAAGTGCCACGACGGAAGCATCCTGACAGCGGACGACGTGGTGCATTCGCTCAACCGCACCAAGAACGGCACGGCCATTGGCGCGCTGTTCGGCCCGGTCAATGAAATTACCAAGATCGACGATCTGACCATCAGCATCACCACCAACGGGCCATATCCCGCGCTGCCCACGGCGCTGACCCATCAGGCCTGCTGCATCGTGCCCCAGGCGTACGCCGAGGCGGCCGGAGCGTCGGACGACTGGTCGCACCCCATCGGCAGCGGCCGTTACACCTTTAACAGCCGTCTCATCGGCGACAGCATCAAGCTGGACCGCTTTGACGACTACTTCAACCAGGACGATAAGGCGCTCAACAAGTCGCTGACCTTCAAGGTCATTCCCGAGGGTTCAAGCCGCACCATTGCCATCGAAACGGGCACGGCTGACTTTAACGTGGATTTTAACACCGTCGACTATAACCGCGTCGTCAATGACAGCAACGTCGCGCTGTGGCGGCACTATTCGCAGACGGTATGGCACCTGGGCATGGACAACACCAACGAATGGTTCAGCAACCCGCTGGTACGCCAGGCGGTCAACTTCGCCGTTGACCGGGCCGGATGCCTTGAGGTGGGCCACAATGGCCAGGGTACCGTGATGTACAACTGCGCCACCTTTGCCCCAACCTGCCTCGGCGCCATCGATAACCCGCTGGGCATGTACGAGTACAACCCCGAGCGCGCCAAGGAACTCATGGCGGAGGCGGGCTGCCCGGGCTTTGACACCGAGATCATTGTCTTCCGCGACGAGGCCGAGCGTATCGCTCAGGTGGTCCAGGCGGATTTGGCGGAAATTGGCATCAATGCCCAGATTAAGCGCATTGAGAACGCCGTGTTTGCCTCCACCATCGCCGAGCACGGAGCGCCCATGTTCGTCACCAGCTGGGGCGCGTACTGGGATCCCGACCTGTTCCTCGCGCGCCGTTTTGGCACAGCCGGCATCGGCGGCGTCAACCGCGTATGGTACCTGAATGAGGAACTGGACAAGCTGGTCGTGGAAGGCCGTTCCTCCTTCGATGACGCCGCGCGCGCCGAGACTTATAAGAAGGTGCAGGAGTTCTTGGCCGTGGAAGCGCCTGAGTGCGACCTGTATGTCAGCGTCATGTTCGCCTTGGCCAACAAGGACCTAAAGGGCGTGGAGATTAACGTGGAGAGGCCGTACAATTACTATAAGCTGCATTATTAAGGAAAGAGCGCATCGTGGGGGGATCGTCATATCCCCCCCTTCGCGCCATTTATAAGTCCACAGAAAGGGTTGACGGCATGTATAAATACATTTTGGGCCGTCTTATCGTGTTGGTTCCGGTCATTCTGGCGCTGACCTTCGTGGTGTTTACCATCATGTACTTTACGCCGGGCGATCCGACGGCCGTCATCCTGGGGAACGAGTATTCAGAGGAGGCCAGCAGCCATCTCAAGGCCCAATTGGGGTTGGACAAGCCGTTTTTCGTCCAGTATGTGAACTATGTGGCCGGCCTGTGCCAGGGCAATTTCGGCATGTCGTATATCACGCGCGCCCCTGTCGGCCAGCAGCTTAGCGCCAGGTTTCCCAATACTTTCAAGATTGTCATAGCGGCCATGGTATTCACCGTGGTGCTGGGCATTCCCATTGGCGTATATTCGGCCACCAAGCCCAATTCGGTGTTCTCCAACATCACCATGGTGGTCGGGCTTCTTGGGGTGTCGCTGCCCATCTTTTGGCTGGGGCTGATGCTCATCCTGTTGTTTTCCGTTAACCTGGGCTGGCTGCCCTCCAGCGGCATGGACCATGGGTTCAAAAGCATCATCATGCCCGCCGTAGCCGTGGGGGCCAACTACATGGCCAACGTCATGCGCACCACGCGCTCTTCTATGCTCGAGGCGGTGCAGCAGGACTACATTCGCACGGCGCGCGCCAAGGGCGTCAGCCGCGGCGCGGTCATCCGCCGCCATGCGCTTCCCAACGCGCTCATGCCCACCATCACGGTGGTAGGCATGAACATGGGCGCGCTGCTGGGCGGCGTGGTGCTGACGGAAACGGTGTTTTCCATCCCCGGCACGGGCCGCATGCTGGTGGAAACGATCAAATCAAGGGACACGCCGTCCGTCCTGGGCTGTCTTGTGATTATGGCGCTATGCGTGGCCATTTCCAACCTGATCGTGGATTTGATTTACGCGTATATTGATCCGAGAATCAAGGCGCAGTACAAAAAGGAAGTGGCGCAATGATAGAACAGACGGCAAAAGCCTATGCCACCCGAAAGGAATTTTACCGCCAGTTCGGCCGCAAGAGCCGGGGCGCGCAGATGCGCAGGCGGTTTCTAAAGAATAAGACGGCCGTGATTGGCATGATACTGTTTTTGCTGATCGTGATCACGGCGATCTGCGCGCCGCTGATCGCCGATTATAAGGGTGTGGCCATTAAGCAAATCAGATCGGAACGCTTGCAGCCCCCCAGCGCCAGGCACTGGCTGGGCGTTGACGAGATGGGGCGCGATGTGCTGGCGCGCATCGTGCACGGCGCGCGCATATCGTTGGTGGTTGGCATTTTAGCCATTGGCGTATCGCTTCTCATAGGCGGAACCTTGGGCGCGCTGGCCGGGTTTTACAGCGGCTGGGTGGACAACGTCATCATGCGCGCCATGGACGTGTTCCTCTGCCTGCCGGACGTCCTGCTGGCCCTGGCCATTGTAGCCTCCTTCGGCACCAGCCAGGTCAATTTGATCATCTCCATCGGGCTGGCGTTCACCCCGAAGATGTCGCGGGTGGTGCGCGCGGCGGTGATGAGCGTGCGCAGCAACGAGTACGTGGAAGCCGCGCGGTCCATCGGCGCGCGCAATGGGCGCATCATCCTCAGGCACGTGCTGATCAACTGCATAGGCCCCATCATCGTGCAGGTGACGCTGTATGTGGCCAACGCCATCCTGACCGTGTCGGCGCTGAGCTTCATCGGGCTGGGCATCCAGGCCCCCACGCCCGAATGGGGCAACATGCTCGCCTCAGGCCGCGACTACGCGCGAGACGCGGTGCACATCGTCATGGCGCCCGGGCTTGCCATCTTCTTCACGATATTGTCGCTGAACCTGCTGGGAGACGGGCTGCGGGATACGCTGGATCCGAGGCTGAAGCAGTGAACAATCTATAAAAGTGAACAATCTATAAATAAGAATATAGAAAACGAGAGAAGAGAAATTATGAGTATTCTTGCTTATAACCCAGGGGGATACGGAGAGAAACGTTGATATCACCGGGGAATTTAACGAAACGATAGATATGGGCGGTTTTGAGCCTGGGAGCATACGTTTACGCCTGAATTTCGAGAAGGCCGAAAGCGTAAATGTGGTTATAAATTGGTAATAAATGCCGAAGGCAGAATGGAACAACCAAATGGATACGTTGGAAATCAAAAATTTAGTGGTAGAGTATACCAGCGACGACGAGACGGTGCACGCGGTCAACGGCGTGGACATGGTCATCCCGTCCGGCAAAACGCTGGGTCTGGTGGGCGAGACGGGCGCGGGCAAGACGACCACGGCGCTTTCCATTCTTAACCTTGTCCCAGAGCCGCAAGGGCGAATCGTGTCGGGCGAGGTGTTTTTGGAGGGCGGCAACATACTGGCCATGGGCGAAAAACAGCTGCAGGCCATGCGCGGCGACCGGGTGGCCATGATCTTTCAGGATCCGATGACCTCGCTCAACCCCATTCAGACCGTGGGCGAACAGATTGCCGAGGGAATCCAGCTTCACCGCAAGGTGGACGCCAAGGAGGCGCTTCGGCAGGCGATCGCCATGCTGGAGATGGTGGGCATCCCCGGCGACCGCGCGATGGAGTATCCGCACCAGTTTTCAGGCGGTATGAAGCAGCGGGTGGTCATCGCCATCGCGCTGGCGTGCCGGCCCAGCCTGCTCATCGCCGACGAGCCGACCACGGCGCTGGACGTCACCATACAGGCGCAGGTACTAAAGCTCATCAATGAGCTGCGCGAGAAGGAAAAGATGTCCATGCTGATGATCACGCATGACCTTGGCATTGTGGCGGAGGTTTGCGACGAGGTGGCCATCATGTACGCCGGGCGGGTCGTGGAGCAGGGCACGCTGGAGGACATCTTTGACAACGTGCGCCACCCCTATACGCGCGGTCTGTTCGATTCCCTTCCGGATATTGAGAACCGGCGCACGGAGCTAAAGCCCATCAAGGGCATGATGCCCGATCCTACCCAGCTGCCGCCCGGGTGCCCGTTCCATCCCAGGTGCGACTACGCACGGCCCGAGTGCGGCCAAAGCATGCCAAACGCGCGGCGGCTGTCGAACACGCATCTTGTGCGGTGCCACCTGTACAACCATACCACCGAGGACATGCTGGGGGTGAAAGCCGATGCCTGAGCCGCTTTTGACGGTCAAAAACCTGACCAAATACTTCCATGTCTCCAAGGGCGTGCTGCACGCGGTGGACGATGTCAGCTTTACCATTGAGGAAGGCAAGACGCTTGGCATCGTGGGCGAGTCGGGCTGCGGCAAGACGACGACGGGCCGCGCCGTCCTGCGCCTCATTGAGCCGACCGGCGGACAGATTCTCTTTGACGGCCAGGACGTGCTCAAGCTAAACAAAAAAGAAATGCGGGCCATGCGCCGCCATATGCAGCTGATATTTCAAGACCCCTTTTCCTCGCTCAACCCGCGCAAGACCATTGCCGAAACCATTGAGGAACCCATCATGCTGGCGGGGCTGATCCCAGACAGGGACAAGCGCTTTCTGCGCGTGCTGGAACTGATGGAAACCGTCGGTCTGGCCGAGCGGCTGGTCAACACCTACCCGCATGAGCTGGACGGCGGGCGGCGGCAGCGCATCGGCGTCGCGCGCGCGCTGGCCATGCACCCCAAGTTCATCGTGTGCGACGAGCCGGTGTCCGCGCTGGACGTATCCATTCAGGCGCAGATTCTCAACTTGCTCAAGAAAATTCAGCGCGACACGGGCATCACGTATATCTTTATCACGCATGATTTGTCGGTGGTCAACCATTTTTCAGACGATATCATGGTCATGTACCTGGGGCGGATGATCGAGAAGGCGCCCTCTGAAAGTCTGTTTGAAAAGCCGCTGCACCCGTATACCCGCGCGTTGCTCTCCGCCATCCCGGTGCCGAGAATCCATAACCGGCCGGAGCGTATTTTGCTGCGCGGGGAGATTT
>WRGP01000113.1 GCA_009787135.1 Bacillota bacterium
CCGGCCGGCGGCAAGGCGCAGAAAATCTTTCTTGGCTTCGCGGCGGGCGTGATGATCGCGGCTTGCGTTTGGAGCCTTCTCCTTCCCGCCATTGAGGAAGCGGAAGCGTCGGGCATGGCTGGCTGGATCCCCGCTTCCGTCGGCTTTGTCCTGGGCGTTTTCTTCCTGTTTGGGCTTGACAGGCTGATCCCCCACCTTCACCCCGGCTCTCAAACGCGGGAAGGGCTCCCCTCCCCCATGAGGCGCACGACGCTGCTGATCTCGGCGGTGACGCTGCACAACATCCCCGAAGGCATGGCGGTGGGGCTGTCCTTCGCGCTGGCAGCCCAGTATAGCGATACCCCGGCGTTGTACACCGCCGCCATGGCGTTGGCGCTGGGGATCGGCATTCAGAACTTCCCGGAAGGGGCGGCGATTTCGCTGCCCTTGCGCCAGGAGGGAAACAAAGCCGGAAAGGCGTTTGGGCTGGGATGCGCTTCCGGCGCGGTGGAGCCGGTGTTCGGGTGTGCCACTGTCCTGCTGGCCGGGCTGATCGCGCCGGTCATGCCCTGGCTGTTATCCTTCGCGGCCGGCGCGATGCTGTATGTCGTGGTGGAGGAACTCATCCCGGAAGCGCACCTGGGCGAGCATTCAAACGCGGGAACCCTGGGCGTCATGGCCGGGTTTCTGATCATGATGATTTTGGATGTCGCGCTTGGGTAAACCCCTATCTTGAGGGTACCGAATGCGTGCCGCTGCCGCCGCCGAGAACGCCTCGCACGGCCTAAGCAGGCAGAAAGGCAGAAGGAGAACATCATAAAGATTATTGGATTCAGCGGCAGCCCGCATAAAAGCGGCAATACCGCATGGACGGTTGAACAGATACTCGAAGGAACGAAACAGGCGGGGGCGGAGACTATCTTGTTCGTGTCGAGCGATCTTGATATCAGGCCTTGCCGAGGCTGCTTCGGCTGCAAAAAGGGCGAGGGGGGCTGCGCAATCCAGGACGATATGCAAAAGGTCTATGCCGAGCTGGATGACGCGGACGCCCTCATCTTTGCCACGCCGGTCTATATGGGGCAGATGACGGGGCAAGCGAAAACCTTTATGGATAGGTTGTTCCCGACGAACTCACCGAAGTTTTCCCCGTACTACAAGGAGCATGGATCGAAAAAGAAACTACTCCTTGTGTTCACGCAAGGGAACCCGGACAAAACAAAATTCCAGGCGTACATCGGCTACACGAAGCGGATGTTTGAACTGTTGGGCTACGATGTGAAAGAGCCGATAGCGGTAACGGGAACGCGCTCCGCCGAGGCAAAGGATATAGCGGGACTTGGCGTAACGCTGCTGAGTGCCGGGGCGGATTTGCTGAAATAACTGATTTCTCGCAAATACCAGGCATGAAGGCACGGCTGTACGCCGGGGAACGAGTTGATTCGGGCGACACCGCGGTAAGCGGCGGCGAGGCCGCATAAGGTGATTGGTGCGGGGCGTTACAGCGCTCTCCCGATCCGCCGCGCCTTTTTCAAATACCGCTCCTCCTTATTTTTTAAAAAGCGAAACAGAGAATCCGTAAATACAAGTTTATGAAATGATTTACACTTTAGTTTTTTCGCGTAAATTTTAACGGAATGGACGAATACCCCATAATCGCCCGAGAGAAGCGCCTTTGGCAAAGGATACGTCATGGCGGCGATAAGCCAAAATGTTTTCCCCGCGACATCGGGCAGCCCGCCAAAGGATTTGAGCGCTTTCACGATTTTTTTGGCTTTTTCCGATGTTTTCATTTGAGCAAACGCGGGAGCATTTTCAGGCATCCACATGGCGTATCCCGTATGCCGGTCAAAAAACGTTTTGACAATGCCCGGGACATTGCCCCAAAAACAAGGCGCGCCGATCAGAATGACATCCGCTTCTTCAACCTTTTCATAGACACGCCCGAAATCATCTTCCAGAAAGCACTTTCCCTTTGACGCGCACGCCCAGCAGCCGACGCACGCCTTTATATCATAATCGTATAAATTGATCATTTCCGTTTCATGCCCTTTTTCTTCCGCGCCCTTGAGCACGCTTTGGCACAGCCTTTCGACAAGGCCGTTTCTGCGGTTTGTCCCCACAATCGCCAACACCTTCATGAGCAGCCCCTCCCAATCAAAAATCACGCTTGTGACTTTTCTTTTTTCTGAATATACTATGGAAGTGCGGGCTGGTCAATGGATGTGGGACAAGTGCTACAGATCCATTGAAATGTGACAGGGGGATTGTGCCATGCCGAAAAAAACAGAAGCGCAGGCTATCCGTTCCAAGGAATGGATGGTGGAAGCGCTTATATGCCTCATGAAAGAAAAAGCATTTGCTGAGATCACCATCGCGGAGGTCGCAAAACGCGCCGATCTTGACAGAAGAACGTTCTATCGGCATTTTAAGGCGAAAGAAGATATGATACGCTATAAGATCCGTAAAATGGCGGAGGAATATGAAGCGCTTCTGCTCAAAGACCATGTCTTTACAACGCGTTCTATTTTACGGTCCTTTTTTACGGTATGCGAAAAAAACAAGGCGCTGTTGACGCTTTTTTACAGGCACAACCAGCTGCCGCTGTTGTTGTATGAGCTCAATACGCTCTGTCATCGGTTTCATGATCAATATACCATAGCGGGCACATTGCCTGTGCATGACGACACGGGGTACGCCCTGGCCTACCACATAGGCGGCCTTTGGAATATTCTCAACAAATGGCTTTCCGAGGGGGCGCGCAGGCGCCCCGCGGAAATCGCTTTTGTGATCAAGGATATTTTGCCTGAGTTTATTTGAAAAATTCACACCTTCTCAGGCCATGGCGGGCGGGATATCCCCCACGCCGCCCAAGACATACTTGGGCCGGTACGAAAATGTATCGATCATGGCGCGCGTCGTCACGCCGGAGAGCACCAGCGTCGTCTCCACGCCCGCCTCCAGGCCGGAGAGCACGTCCGTATCCATGCGGTCGCCCACGATGACGGTATCGTCCACATGCGTGCCCAGCCTATTCATCGCGTGGCGCATCATGAGCGGATTGGGCTTGCCGACATAATACGCCTTGTGGCCCGTGGCCAGCTCAATGGGCGCGATGAGGGCGCCGCAGGCCGGGACGATGCCGTTTTCGCTGGGGCCGGTGATATCCGGGTTGGTGGCGATCAGCTTCGCCCCGCCAAGCACAAGGCGGATCGCGCGCTCGACCTTCTCATAGCCATAGGCCCGCGTTTCGCCAAAGACCACATAATCGGGGCTGATGTCGTTCATCGTCATGCCGTACTCATACAGCGCGCCGACAAGGCCCGGCTCGCCGATGACGTACACGCTGCAGCCCGGCGCCTGGTGGCACAGGAAGCTCGCGGTCGCCAGCGCGCTGGTATAGAAGTGATCCTCGCCCACATCCAACCCCATACGCAAAAGCTTTTGCCGGAGTTCCCGGGGCGCGCGCTCGGAAGAGTTTGTCAGAAAGATGAACTGCTTGTTTTCCGCCTGAAGCCACTGCACGAAACGGGGCACGCCCGCCAGCAGCGTATCGCCGTGGTAGATGACGCCGTCCATGTCGCAGATAAACGCTTTCTTGGCGCGCAGGAGGGGGAGGTTGTCCGGAAGGGAATCGGTCGTTTGCATTTTGGTTCCTTTCTATAGAGCGGGAGGATCTATAACAAAGCGGCAGTCACCTTGCGGGCGCCTCTTTGGCCTCGTTGATCTTTCCTTGAATAAACGCCGCAAAGCGCCGCTTCTCTTCCTCATCTGCAAAAATTCGATTGGGCAGGACAAGCGCTTGGTTCACCCCCATATAGACGTAGACGGCCTCTTCACCCATATCTATACGCTCTAAATTCGCGTATGTAACTTCCGCCGTCTCATTTTTTGATTTGTAAAAAAATAAATTCTCTCGAAACTGATAGGTACGAGGTTCCGCCGTATATAGTTTTCCATACTTTTCATTTTTTTTGATGGATCTTTGGATAACCCAAAAATTAATCTGCTTATGAAAAAATAAAAAACTTATGCCTGCGACAGCGCATACCGCCGCATAACCGGCGAATAGGATTCTATCAACACTATCAACAGCTGCATGCGAAGACATCGCAAGAAAGATAAACACAGTCGCCATACTTCCGAAAACCAACGGCCAGATGAAACGCATGCGGATCCTATATTTCTTTTTTGCCGGGGAATGATACAGATGATGTTTGCTAAACGCGCAGTAATCTTCCATGGTCGGTTCGAATTGAAACTCAAACATGCCGAACCCTCCTCGTGTATAGTAAGGCAATGCCGCGCGCATAGTCCTCATTCCAAATCATACTATACCAAACAGGCATTGTAAATAGCGCCGTAGCCCTGTTTTACCCGTAAAAAATCAGGTAAAAAAGCAGGCGGCTTCTCCCCGGCCCCCCATTCTTTCTATAGATTTTACGGCATAACAATGCTATAATGGAAACATGAAAACCGAATGCGCCTCCTTCGCGCCATCCATAGGCCCCGCTTGCCGCGTTCTGGTGCTGGGCAGCATGCCGGGCGCCGTATCGCTTCGGGCCGCGCGGTATTACGCGCACCCGCGCAACGCGTTCTGGCCGGTTTTGTACGCGCTCTGGGGCCGGGAGACGCCGGATGAAAAGTATGAAGACCGGCTTGCGTTCGCGCTGTCCCATGGCGTGGCGCTCTGGGACGCGGCGCGCGCCTGTTTTCGTGATCATTCCAGCGACGCGACGATCCGCGCCGCCAAGCCCAATGATTTCGCCGCGCTGTTTGCCGAGTATCCGGCCGTTCATACGGTTTTTTGCAATGGCCTTACCGCCTATGCGCTCTTTCTTCGCCTTGCGGGGGATTCCGCCGGGGGAAGGCCCGTGGTGGCGCTTCCTTCCACCAGCCCGGCGCACACGCTTCCCTTTGCGCAAAAGCTGGCCGCCTGGCGCGCGCTGCGGGCGGCGGCGGAGGAGGAATAGGAACGTCATGCCCCTGAAGCGCTGCGGAATTTCCGGGCGGGGAGGGCGCAAGGATGAAAATCATAAAAGATTTTATAAAGGAGAGTGCTTATGGACAGCATCTTGGCGCTGATTCAAAAGAAGAAAATGGGCGAGGCGCTGACACGGGACGAGATCCGTCAATGGGTCATGGGGGCGGCGCGGGGTACGGTGCCGGATTACCAATCCGCCGCGCTGCTGATGGCGATCCGCTTTATGGGCATGACGGACGAAGAGACGCGTGATTTGACCCTGCGCATGGCCGCGTCGGGTGAGATGATGGACCTCTCCGCCATTGGCGGGGTGTGCGTGGACAAGCATTCTACGGGCGGCGTGGGCGACACCACGACGCTCGTGCTCACGCCGCTGGTCGCCGCGTGCGGAGCCAAGGTGGCCAAAATGAGCGGCCGCGGCCTGGGCCATACGGGCGGCACGGTGGATAAAATGGAAAGCATCCCCGGCATGCGTACGGTGCTTAGCACAAGCGCGTTCGTGGAGCAGGTGCGGCGCGTTGGCTGCGCGGTCGTGGGGCAGAGCGAAAACCTGGCCCCCGCTGATAAGGCGATCTACAGCCTGCGCGACGCGACCGCCACAGTGGACAGCCTGCCGCTGATCGTCTCGTCGATCATGTCCAAGAAGATCGCCGCGGGCGCGGGCGCGATTGTGCTGGACGTAAAAACAGGCAGCGGCGCTTTGATGCACACGCTGGAGGACAGCATCGCGCTGGCGAAAGCCATGGTGGAAGTAGGCCGTTTGGCCGGCCGGCCCACGCTCGCGGTGGTGACCGGCATGGACCAGCCGCTCGGCACGCACATCGGCAACGCGCTGGAGGTCAGGGAGGCCATTGACATTTTGGCCGGCCGGGCCGGCGGGCGGC
>WRGP01000114.1 GCA_009787135.1 Bacillota bacterium
GTTCCGCCGCAGCCAGAATTGGATCGGCGGTCAGGGCAGCGCCCTCAAAAATGCCCGGTACATCCCGCCGAATGTCGAGGATATGACCGCCGCCATGAGCGACCTTGAAAAATATATCAACGCCGAAGATGATCTGGACGCGCTCATTCGCGCCGCGCTGATCCATTATCAGTTTGAAACTATTCACCCGTTTCTCGACGGCAACGGGCGCGTTGGGCGGCTGCTGATTACCTTGTTTTTAATGGAAAAAGGTGTGCTGTCCGCGCCCGCGCTGTATATCTCGTATTTTCTGAAAAAGAACCGCGTGGAATATTACGACCGTATGACAGAGGTGCGCAATAAAGGCAGCTATGAGCAATGGGTCAAATTTTTTTTGCGGGCGATTTCAGAATCGGCGGAGGACGCGGTGGATAAAATTCAGAAGCTATCCGCGCTTCATATCAAAAACGCGGGCGTGATCGGCGGAATGGGCAGAGCCGCGAAAACCGCCGCGCTTCTGCTTTCATACCTTGAAGCGAACCCCATTATTGAAATTCAAAAGACCGCCACCGCGCTGGGGCTTGCTTTCAGCACAACGTCCGCCGCCATACAGCGGCTTGTCGAAGCCGGGATTTTAATGCAAAGCGCGGGCGAACAGCGTAACCGCGTATTCAGCTATGAGGCGTATCTTGCGCTGCTCCGGGAAGGGACTTGATTTTTGCACATATGCTATGTGATCAACACAGTCTACCATAGCTACACGACATAGAAGATGGAAAGTGATTACACTTTGCTGAGCGAACTGAGGAACACACAATTCAATTTGACTATCTGGTCAAGGAGGGACGCGCCACCAGCCGTAATGCAATCCGCCTGCTTTCATTGATGGGATTTGACAATACGGTAACAGATAGCGCAACAGAAAGCGGCGCGGGAGTTCCGCAACCTATCGCGCAAGCTCGCGCTGGAATACTAAGCTGCTTACAACTGCTTTCCTTTGGCAATTAGCAAGCGTACTTCTGCTATAAACTCATCGCCTATTTCGGCAGGACAGCCCCAGTAATCATAAATCCCTCCCCTGCCGCTATTTTGTCCACAAACGACAAACACCCCCGTACCCAGTTTTTGCTTCAAATGTGTTGCCAACCAACCTACAAATCCGCTATTGTCCATGTTGGATTTGAAGTGAAAGCCGATTAGCGTAAATAGCTCCCTGGTTTTATCTTCCGAGGGCACCAATTGGCTCCAAACTTCTTCGTCTCGAATAAATGCCAGTGCATTATCACTAATATCTGCATGGAAATTATGCAACGGGAACTCTTCGAAGACATAGTGTCTTTCAAATACTTGAAACTCAGCTTCTGCTATTACCCTTAATAGACGACGTTCTGTTTGATCCGTTGTTTCGTTGCTGATGTACATGTGATTCACTCCTCAGTATACGTAAATTTCTCAGATCACTGCTATGAAGCAGTATAGCATGACGATAAAGAATAATCCACAAAGCCAGTTGACGGTGGCATTATGATGCTCGACAAAGGATGGGAGATACAGGTGGAAATCACATACATCAACGCGAACGGCGAACGCCTCGCCCTGCGGCAGGCCCAGCGTCACTTCCCAGACACATCCAAATGCACCGAAACTAAAAGATTTAACGGAACCTTTTTTGAGAAATGCACCCGACCCCCGCGACCGTCAAATCATTGACCGAATTTGGATATATTTTCCTGATACCCTCCCTCTACTTGCCCTCGCTGCTCCTCTAGCGAGGCAGCCTGAAGGCGGCCTCTATCAGAAACCCCTTGATTTCATTGGCTTCTCTGGCAAAACAAAGCCCACCCACTGGTAGAAAACCTTCTATCAATAGGTGGGTTCAGATTTGGTGTGCCCGACTGGATTCGAACCAGCGGCCTACAGAGTCGGAGTCTGTCACTCTATCCAACTGAGCTACGGGCACATACCTCTTTCCTATTCCGCTCAAAAGGCGTTGTCAATTTACCATATCTTCTCGAATGTGTCAAGCAAATTTCCATCTTGACAAAGGGAATAGCGTATGTTATATTTCTATTGAACTGACAGTCGGTCTATAAAAGGAGAGTGTTACCGGATGCGAACCATAAAAGAAGCGGATGAACGCAAGAATGAAATCCTGGACGCGGCGGAATCGCTGTTTATCACAAAGGGCTATGACAGCACCACCATCAGCGATATGCTGGACGCCATGGGCATTGCCCGGGGAACGCTCTACTATCATTACAAGTCAAAGGAAGAAGTGCTGGACGGCATCATCGCCCGGCTCATCGCGGCGGGCGTCGCGGCCGCGGAGGCAATCGCGGACGATTGTACGCTGTCCGCAACGGAAAAGCTGCTTCAAATCATGCTGGCGCAAAGGCCGGATCATACGCGGCAGGAGCAGCTTGTCGTCACACTGGAACATGCCGGAAACGCGCAGATGTTTCAAAAGACCCTCACAGAGGGTGTTTTGCGCCTCGCGCCGGTTTTAGGGCGCGTGATTGAGCAAGGAACGCGGGAGGGTGTATTCGGCACCCTTTACGCGCGGGAAAGCGCGGAAATCCTTCTCGCCGCCGGTCATGCGCTGTTTGACAACGGCGAATTTCGCTGGACGCCGAAGGAAAGGGCGCAAAAGGTTTCCGCCTTCCTGCTCGCCGCCGAGCGGATATTGGGCGCGGCCGAGGGATCGCTTCTCAAGTTGACGCGGATATTTTAGGCATTGGAGGGTTCTTTCATGGAAAACAAGGCAAACGGAAAATCCTTTCACAGATTTTTGGTCCTGTGGTCGGCCGATATTATCTCCAGCATTGCCGTGGGAATGACCGCCTTTGCGCTGGGCGTTTATGTTTTCAACCTAACGGGCAACGCCACGGATGTTGCGCTGGTAACGCTATTTGCCTTTCTGCCGTCGGTGCTGCTCAATCCGCTCGCCGGGGTGCTGGCCGACCGGTTGGACCGCCGGCTCCTGATGATTGCAGGCGACAGCTTGTCCGCTGTCGGGCTTGTCTATATGCTGCTGTGCATACTGAGCGGTCCCATTGAGATGTGGCAGATATATCTCGGCGTCGGCGTAAACTCTATCTTCACGGCCCTGCTGGAACCTTCTTTCAAAGCCACCATTACCGACCTGCTGACAAAAGAGGAATTCGCCAAGGCCAGCGGCCTCGTGCAGCTTGCCGGCTCGGCCAAGTTTCTGCTGTCGCCGTTTATCGCCGGCCTGCTGCTTTCGTTTACGAGGATCGAAACCATCCTCCTCATCGATATTTCCACGCTGCTCGTTACCCTGCCCGCAACGCTGTTCGTCAAGCGGGGGCTTGCCAAAGTGGCATACGGCGAGCGTGCAAAGCAGAGCTTTTGGAAGGACTTCCAGGACGGATGGCGGGCGATCACCGTCAACCGGGGTGTGTTGCTGGTCATTGTCATGATTTCGGTGGCGACATTCTATATCGGCTTTCTGCAGACGCTGTTTACGCCTATGCTGCTTGGGATTACGGACGCGAAGACGCTTGGCGTGCTCGAATCGGTGAGCGCGGTAGGTATGCTGGTGAGCAGTTTGCTGTTGGGTATGGTAACCGTCACAAAGAAGTATGTGCGGCAGCTGGTAACGGGGCTGGCGCTAGCCGGCGTATTTATCGCTATGATTGGCCTGAAGGCAAATGTGTGGCTGATCGGCGCGTTCGCCTTCCTGTTCTTCGCCGCGCTTCCCTTTGTCAACACGAGCGCGGACGTGCTGGTGCGGCGCAACATCCCGGACGACAAGCAAGGCCGCGCGTGGGGGCTGATTGGGATTCTCTCGCAGCTTGGGTTCGTCATCGCCTACGCGGTTTCAGGCGTGTTGGCTGACAGCGTGTTCAATCCGTTGCTGGAAGCCGGCGGCGGCCTTGCGCCCACAGTGGGAAAGATTATCGGAACCGGCCAGGGGCGCGGCATTGGCCTGCTGCTGATCTTTTCGGGTGTATTGCTGTTCGTTCTGGCGCTGCTTATGGGGCGCGTCCGTTCGATCCGCGCGCTGGAAGAAAAACCCGCGCAAGCAATGAGCGCACCAGCCGAGCTGGGGCAAGCGGAGAAAGAATGAGGGGAACGCATAAAATGTTTGCCGGAATCGTCCAAAAAGATATTTCCAGAAACAAGGTGATAACGGCGACGTTATGCCTGTTTATACTGCTCGCGGCCATGCTCGTATCAAGCGCCGCGAACATCATGATCGCTTTGTTCGGTTCTATGGACAGCTTGTTCACCGAGTCCGTCGCGCCCCATTATGTACAAATGCACTCGGGCGGCATTCACCAAGCGAAAATAGACGCTTTCTCGAAAAGCAATCCGCTGGTGAAAAAGCAGCAGACCGTCGCCATGCTTGGGATAAACGGCGCCAACATCTATCTTGGCGGCAACAAAGATTCCGAGGCGGGCAGTATCATTGAAAACAGCTTTGTAACGCAAAATACAGGCTTTGATTTTTTGCTGGATACCAAGAGCGACGTCATTCATGTCAATAACGGTGAGATTGCGGTGCCCATTTATCACATGCAGGCATACGGCTTACAGCTTGGCGATACGGTGCGCATTGTAAAAAACGATTTTGATAAGGAATTTGTCATAACGGCGTTTGTCCGTGATGTTCAAATGAACCCCTCTATCGTCACGTCAAAGCGTTTCGTCGTAAGCGAAAACGATTGGGAGGTTCTTTGGGGCAACATTGGGGAAGTGGAGTATTTGATTGAATTCCTGCTGCATGATGTAAACGATGTACGCGAGTTCGAGCGCATATATCAGGCAAGCGGGCTGCCGTCAAAAGGCACGGCCGTCACATACTCGCTGTTTCAGGTCTTAAACGCTATAACGGGCGGGGTTGTGGCGGCGGTCATTGTGCTTATCAGCTTGCTGCTGATCGCGATTGCCGCGCTTTGCCTGCGCTTCACCCTATTGGCGGTCATCGAGGAGGATTACCGGGAAATCGGGGCCATGAAAGCCATCGGCATAAACAGCCGGGATATACGCCGGCTTTATATGCTCAAATATATCGCCATGGCCGGGGTGGCAAGCCTGGCAGGATATGTACTATCGTTCTTTGTCGGCAATCTGTTCACGGCCAATATCTCGCTGTATATGGGCGCGGCGCCCAGAACGATATGGAACGGTATTGTACCCGCGCTGGGGGCGTTGCTTGTATTTCTGGCCGTGGTGCTATATTGCCGCACAGTGCTCCGCAGGTTTCGAAAAATATCGGCGGTTGAGGCCCTGCGTGACGGTGCCGCCGGGCATACCCCGCATGGGGCGAAAGGCTTTCGTCTTAGCCGCAGCACCTTCAAGAGCGTAAATGTATACCTTGGCGCAAAAGTGGTATGGAGCCAATTCCGCATGTATGGGATATTATGCTTTATCTTCATTGTCTGCGCGTTTTTAATGATCGTGCCGTTCAATCTGCTCAATACGCTCAAATCCCCCGATTTTGTTTCGTACATGGGCGCGGGGCGCTGCGATATTCGTATCGACGCCTTCCCGCAGCAGGGCGAGGATGGGGAAGCCCGCTATGCGCAAATCAATGCGTACCTTGAAAACGACGGCGATATCGAAAAACACACATCGCTTGTCACCGCCGCCTATAAAGTGCAAAACGCGGAAGGCGTTTATGAAAGCATCAAGGTTGAGGTGGGCGACTTCTCCGTGTTTCCGCTGGAATATCTAAGCGGAACGGCGCCAATGACGCAAAACGAGATCGCCTTGTCCTCCATGAATGCCCACGGGCTTCAAAAAGGCGTGGGCGATAGGGTAACCCTGTTGGTTGAAAATGAGCGGCGCCTCCTAACCGTATCCGGTATCTACCAGGATGTAACCAATGGCGGGAAAACCGCAAAGGGTTTGCTGCCCTATACGCAAGACAATATCCTGTGGTACATGGTAAACATTGACGTGGCGGGCGGCGTATCAATCGCCC